>CAISTY010000068.1 GCA_903888515.1 Akkermansiaceae bacterium
CTCAAGCGCAGGGCCACCTTCCCGGACCTTCTCCGGTGTCATTTACTGATGAGTTCTGAGTTTGCCCTACAGTATTTTTTGCCGCAAAAATGCGCAAGATACGCAATAAGCCTGATGGCATTCATTTTTTGTGGTTTCTGTGCCTCTTTGCGGCTAACTGAATGTATTCCAACCTAGGGACTGCTCAGTATTGTTGAGGCAACAGGCGTGTCAGCGTCCCGGTCGTCTATCAGACGTGGTGCTGGCTTCAGGGAGTGCAGTGAGGACAAGGCGGAAACCCATGCTGCTGTGCCGGGCGTCAGGCGCGCCCCTGTCGCGCATGTCCGAGCGGCAGGTCGTGCTGCCGTCGTCCCAAGCGCCTCCGCGGTTCACGCGGTGCGAGCCATTGTCAGGCCCGATCGGATCTGTTCGAGCGCCCGAGGGATACCGGTCATGCCAATCCACGCACCATTCCCACACGTTGCCGTGCATGTCATACAAGCCCCACGCATTCGCCGGGTAACTGGCGACGGCGCCCGTTTTCCCCAAAGCATTGCCTATGTTCGCCTGTTTGGCATCGAGTGTGTCTCCAAAACTGAAGGCCGTTTTGGTTCCGGCGCGGCAGGCATACTCCCACTGCGCCTCACTGGGCAAAGCGGCATTCCAGCCGGCGGGCAGGGTCTTGGCATCATTGAGCTTGGTGATGAATTTCCGCACGTCATTCCAACTCACTTTTTCCACCGGCAGATTATCGCCAATAAAACCGCTGGGATTGCCGCCCATGACCGCCACCCACTGCGCCTGCGTGCATTCCGTCTGCGCCATCCAAAATCCTTTGCTGAGTTTCACATTCACCTGGTCCTCATGACTCCCACTGCCCCGCTCATCGGGCGGACCGCCCATCATGAAGCCGCCGGGCGGGCAGTAACAAAACTTCATCACCGCCCCGCCAGGGAGCTTGGCGGACATCACCTTGCCCGCTGACGAACTCAGGGAAGCTGCGGTGGAAACTGTCGGCAGGTCCTTACGGATTTGCCTGACGATCATCGCTTCCTTGAGTTTTCCGCCTTGAGTCAGGCGCATCACCAAAGCGTCGAGTTTTCGGGCATGGTCAACACGCAGTGGTTTGAGATAATTTTCCCGCGTCGGTTCGAGTTTGACGATCTCGGCGCGATAGGTGGCGCGCATTTTCCTGAGCACGCCCGGTGTTTTGTCATCATCCCAATCGGGTACTCCATTGCCGGATGAGATGGCCTTCTTTTCCTCATCAATCGCCAGTGCCTCATCAAGCTTGCCGGCTCGTTGGGCCGCCTCCCGCTCAAGTTCCAATCTCGTGATGTATTTTTTGTCCAACTCGGCGACCACCGCCCGATACGGCGCGTCAGCGGCCTTGATCCGCGAAGCATATTCTTTCTGCAATGTTTCCAGTTCAGGCACTGGCGCGGGCTCGGGCTTGTCCTGCGTGATTTCGCGGGGCTGGGTGATGGACGCCGACACATCGATTTTGGGTTGGGAGGCAAGCGCAGTTCCGGGTGGCGGAACTGGATTCTGAACGGGTGGTGGCTCGGGTTTTGGTTCCGGCTTGGGCAGGGGCTCCTGCGGTGGTTCCGGCTTGGGTTTGGCAATGGCAGCAGGAATTGGCGCGGCCGGTGGGAGTTTGGGGATGGCAGCGGGGATTGGCGCGACCGGTGGGGGTGGAGTGTGGACGATTTGCCGGGCTTTTTGTTGGTTGGAGTATAGGCTGTAGGTGACAATTCCGAGGACGATGGCGAGCACCCCCATGATGATGCCCTTATGGTTTGAGGCTTTCTGCTGGGGGGGGGACACTTGGGTTCTGCCGGGCGCTGGCTGCGGCGGCACGACGCGGGAAGGCCGGACGAGTTCCCGTGGTCCGGCGGACGACGCGATGGCGTGGAGATCCTTGGTGATTTCGTGAACGTTGGTGAAGCGGTATTTCGGACGAGGATCGGTGGCGCGGCGAATGATGGCGTCGAAACGCGGATCGCAAGACACGATGCCCGAAGCCGGTTGGGGATCATCGCCGGGCAGGCGACCGGTGAGCAATTCATGGAGAATCACGCCGACCGAGAAGATGTCCGCACGATGATCCACGGATTGGGGAGCGTGGACGACTTCGGGCGCAGTGTAATGGGGTGTGCCGAAAACTTCCCCGCCCCGCGCCATTTCCCCTTCGATCGGGAGGGCGAGACCGAAGTCGCCGATTTTTGGCTGGGCGTTGAGGTCTAGCAGAATGTTCGACGGTTTGATATCGCGGTGGATGATGCCATTTTTGTGGGCATGGGCGAGGCCGTTGCAGATGCCGGTGACCAGCCTGATCACTTCACCGGGATCGATTGCAATGCCATGAGCGGAGTGGAAAAGCGATTTTCCCGGCACATACTCCATGATGATGAAGAGCATGCCATCGACCTCGCCAAAATCGTAAACGCCGATGAGATTGGGATGATTGAGGTGGGCCATCGCCTTGGCCTCGGCTTCGAAGCCGGCGCAGAAGGCGGCATTCTTGCTGAATTCACGAGGCAGGATCTTGATCGCCACTGTGCGATCCAGGGACTTCTGGACGGCGCGGTAAACGGCACCCATCCCGCCGGTGGCGATCATGAGTTCCAGCACATAACCCGGAAACAACGGTGCGAGTTGGGCAAGCTCCGGTGCCAGGAAAGTGATCGGCGGCTCGTGGGAATCACTCATGATAACGGGTCCCTATGTGAAAAGCCACCACCTAGCGCCCGCGTGAGAGGTGATGCCATCATCACTGCCAGATAGATCCTGATCATGCCGGGTTCCTTCAGGCGGATAGGCAAGCTGCATGCAGTACCGAAGTCAAGCATGGAAATCACCCACGCGCGCCGGATCGGCATGGATCGCCGCTGTTGCGCGGGTAAAACAAAGCACCGAAACGTATTCACATGACCGAACCGGTACCGGGCATGCTCAGGACGCAACACTTATGGGCGGCATCCTTTCCCATGGGGAAACCCGGTTAAGGCACTCCACAAAGTTGAGCACACAGGGACATGTTAGCCGATAGAATATCTGCTGGCCGCGCCGCACGTCCGCTATCAATCCGGCATGCCGCAGCACCAGCAAATGGCGCGATGCCGTCGAGGGCGAGCAACCCGCCGCTGCCGCCAAATCACGGGCACTCACCTCGCCGTTGGCCAAAGCATGCACAATCGCCATCCGCCCGAAATGCCCGAGCGCCTTGAACACCTGGGCTTGGTGCAAGCACTGTATCACCTCCGGCTTTGGCGCCGGCTCATCATGTCTCCTCGCGCTGCGCTTCATGTGCTTGGCTATTCGTCATTTCGTGAAATACACGTTACCGCTCAGGTAGCCCGCCATCGGGCGACTCTTGACCGGAGAGTAGATTCTCACTCCACGAACGCCAGCGAAAAATAAAAATTTGTAACATGTGAAAGAGTGCCGGCTGTTGCGGTGTAAATTGCCCATGTACTCCCGTCACCAAGGCCATTTCCCGGCAGCACAACCGCTACTGACCGCAGTCGCAGGCGGCTGCCTGTGTGCGGGTGCGCTGGCCGCCGGGCACGACTACTATCAATACCTGCGCTACCCGAAAGAACTCATGCCCGGCGTGGGCCGCGACATCGTGGAGCAGGAGGGCGGCCCGGATGCCACGGGCTATCAGCGCCGCACGGTGCAATGGTGGCCGCGCCATGGGCAGGATATCGTGGATATCCCCGAGGGCGTGCCGCTGCGCACCTGGACGCGCAACCTGGGTCAAAATGATCCTGAATATCAGGCCGGGCTCTGTCGCAACTGGACTGCGTCCGACGGCGCAACGTTCCAGGCCCATCTGATAGGGTTTCGTGGTTTTGGCGTCATGACGCATGACCCTGTGAATGACTGCAAGCTGGCGCCGACGGCCATCCTGCGGATGGAAAACGGCGAGCAGCGCGGCGTGAATGTATATAAACCATTCAGCATGATGTTGAGCGAGGATGATCACGCCTTTATCCTCAAAATCTGGGAGCAGGAATACAAGAAAATCACGGCGGCGGTGTCGCCGATGAAGTACGACGGGCCGAATCCCTGGCATGATCCGACAATGACCGTGGAAGTCAAATCGGAGCATTTTCTCATCCGCTCGCCAAGCGAGACCAACCTCAAGAATCTCTGGTGGGTGCGACCACACGAACCGGAAAAGGAAGCCCTGTTTCGCAAGGGCTCGTTGGAATTCGCCGAGAACATGTGGGCCCACATCGAAGTCGCCGGCAGTACGATGCCGTATTGGCGATGTGGGAGCACTCCGACAAGGTATGTCATCACCGTCCAGTTGACCGACACTGGCAACACGGGCGGTGGCGGCTATGCCCATTGCGGCCTGCGCGACAACGCCGGCGGCCCTCGCAACGTCGGCTTGTCCCACGAGTTCTATCACGGACACCCGACTGGCGGCTGGGATCTGTGGACCTTCGGCGAAGCATTCTGCAACCAAGGCGAGCAGTTCCACCTGCCCGGCGAAATGATCATATATAGCAGTAACTTCGCCCATCCGTGGCGTAATGTGAACTGTACCCAGTATCAATCCGGCTTGCTCTACATGGCTCTGGGCGACAGTCCGCACTGGGGCTATGGCGCGGTGAGCGTCGTTGCCAGCTTGGCATCTCACGCGGAACAAACACCCTATCATACCATTGCCCGGCTGGGACAGGAACGCGGCCTGTGGAAGAATGGCGTCAAGGGTTTTGGCGATTTCTTTGGCGAGTACGCTGCCCGCATGGCGACCTGTGACTTTGTGCTGCAGTATCCGCTGCGCTCCAAGTATGGCATGCCAACACCCAGTAGTTTGGAACCGGTTTACGGCGGCAAAGGCCGCTACCGGGTTCCCAACGCCGATGCGCCGGCAACCTATGGATTCAATATCGTCCGCCTGGTGCCGGATGCCGGTGCCACCGCAATCACCGTCGATTTCCAGGGCCTCCATGAACCCACCCAGTATTCCGATTGGCGCGCGAGCATCGTGGCCGTCGATGCCCAAGGCCGCGCGCGTTACAGCCCGCAATGGAACAAGGGCACGATGACCTTGCCCCTCAAGCCCGGGGACAAACATCTATGGCTCACGGTCGCGGCGACGCCTTCGGCCATGCCGTTGTCGGAAACAAACTGGGCTGACAACAAGGTCAGCCGCCCCGTCATGGAGTCCAACCTGATGGGCGTGCATACGCGCCGCTATCCGTGGGAAGTGACACTTGCCGGCTGTCGTCCCGGATCGCCGCACCGCCACCAGGGGGACGTGATCAATTACGATGAGATCTACTCGGTGAACAACGGTAACAGGTTCACGGACTATCCGGTCCGCCATGAGGTCCCTACCCCGCTCGCGGCCAAGGATGGCCCGCTGGTCCAGGAAAAACTATCAGATCTCGCGCAACGGCTCGCGGCAGCGGAACAAACATATCACGACAGGCGTAAGAAAACGCCTGCCGGCAAGTATGATAAAACTCTGTGGTGGGAGCACCGCAAGCTTGAGATTTTAGGTGACATGACTCATCGCGTCGAGTTTCTGCAACTCAACGCCAAGGGGAATCGTCATCCGAATGGCGGTGGTTTTGTCTCGGACAATGCCCGCGTGGCGGCGACCGCCTATGTAGGCCCCGACGCCATGGTGCTCGACGGCGCGCGGGTTGAGGAAAACGCCTGCATCAAAGACCATGCCGTTGTGCTGGGCGAGAAGACCCTCGTTAGAGGCCATGCGAAAGTCGGCGGCAGAGCGTGGGTGTGCGGTGACCTGATCATTGAGGGCAACGCCCGCATCCTCGAATCGGCGACGGTCATCACGAGCTGGCGCGAGCGGGAGCAGCGCACCGATGGCCGGGCAACCATTTCCGGCAATGCGGTCATCAAGGGCGAGCACGTCCTCAAGCTCTGCTACACCGATGACCAGACGATTACCGGCGGCGTCGTGATGGACTATACTCCCGGTGTTGATGGCACGATCTATTATCACGTTCCGGGTTATCGCAGTCTGACGACCATGGTGCCGGGCATCGAGAACCACGACAGCGGCGTCTTTGACCGCGGCAGGATTTATGGCAATCAGAAGCTTGCCGATGGCAGGGACGACGGCTCCATGTACGTGAACTGGCAGTTCAATCAGCCCAAAACGACGATGCTGGAGGATTCATACGTCAACAACAATGGCGTACTTCGCGGCGGGCCGGCGTTTGCCCAGGAAGACGGCGGCGAGCGCAAGTTCATTGTCTTCAACGGCAAGGATCAGTATGCCGAAGCACCGGCCGCGATTGCCGACTTCGGCGCATGGACCATTGACGTGATGTTCAGCCGGGTTGCTGGAAAAGGCGGACGCGTGTTCGATTTCGGCACCGGCGATGACGAGTGTTTTTTCATGACCCTCGACGGAACAAACGGCAATCCGACATTGATCGCAAAACACGCTGGCAAGACATATACTCTAGCAGCAACGACAGGTATTCCCGCCGACCAGTGGACCCGTGTGCGGGTGACGATGGATGGCACGACGGCTGTGATCCATGTCGATGGCAAGCAGGTCGCTCAATCCGCATTCGCGGTGAGTCCGCGTGCGGTCTTCACCGGAGACCGGGCGGAAGGCAACTTCCTTGCGTGCAGCCGAAACAAGGACGATTTTTTTGCCGGCCGCATGGATCATGTGCGCATCTATCGCGTGGCGCATCAGGACTTCGACGCCCTCGGCCCGGTGCCATTTGCCATCACGCAGTTGCAGGAGTGGTCCGAGCTGGAGCAACAAAAAGCCGACGCCTGGGATGCCCGGAAAATCATCGTCAACACCCAACTGATGGCCGGCCAATACGGCGAGTTGCAAAAAGAGATCAAACAATGTGAGCAAGAGCTATATCAGCTCCGCTGCAAGCAATACAACCTCGCAGCATTGGAGGCCCGTGTCCGCAAGACCGACGAGGTGATCAGCCGGATGCAGAGTGAGATCGACCAGGCATACCGCGCCCATGCCGACGTCGCCACCATCGATGAGGCTATCAAGAAACTCAATGAACAAATAAATGTCATCGCCAACAGCATCAAGGAAAACGCCGGGTATGTGCAACTCGCCGGGCAGATGCAGGCGCATGAGAAAAAGATCCAGGATGTCGATGCCCAGGTGCGGGCCATGCCTCAGTATGTGGCCGTGGAAGCCAAAATCCAGGCGGCTAACCAAGCGCGGGAAGCGGCGCTGAAGCGTATCAACAATCTGCCGCAGCTCGCCGGGCTGTTGGCTCAAGTTGCGCAGGAAAGCGACGGTCAGAAAAAACAACAGCTACAGGAACAATGCAATCGCCTGTCGCAGCAACTCATCGCCGAAGACCTGCAATACCAGCAGGCAGGTATCGCCAGCGCGCGCCTTGATCGCGTGTTTCAAAACATGCTGAAATACAAGGTTCAAGCCGAGCGACGCAAGCTGGAATCACAGGGCAACACCATCCGGAAAAACCTCGATACCCTGTATGCCACACTCGCCGCGGCACACCCGGACCATGTGAAGCTGCAACAAGAACTGACCGCCAAGCACAAACTTCTGAACGAGATCCGCACTCCTATCCAACAACGCATCCAATCCAAGGATGACTATAAGAATGCCGAACTGGAACGCAATGTCGCTAGAAAGGCTTTCGATGATGCCAACCACGCCTGTCGCAACCCCGGCGACGGTGACTACAAGAATCCGGACGTGGCACAATTCGCCGCCCGCATTGCCAGGATGCGCCAAGACGCCAGTCTGCTGGCCAACGCCGCGTACAAAGCGGCCCAAGTCCCGGGCGATAACCCGTACCCCGATGCCATGGCCGCCGAACTGTGGGACCACCAGCAAAACCTGACATATCACACCACCGCCAACTGGGACACCAAAACCCGCGAGGAATTGGAAGACCGCGTCACCCCCATGTTCAAGGACTGGCTCCTGCGCGTGCGCGGGTATTAGCTCCTGACCAACCCGTACCAATTATTGATGCGATCGCATCAATAATTGGTACGGGTTGCTGCCTGGTCCACACCCGCCCGCCGGGTTCTTGACTAAGAAGGAAGATGGAACCGCGAATGGACTTAAACATGCGCACCGCGTTCGAAGGCATGAAAAACCAGACAAAAGGATGATGCCCACGAAGCGAAAAACTTTTTTTGCCCTTTATTTGCAAAGCCCATCAACAGCAGCATATTACTCTGGTTACGTGAATTAAACCTCATCACCACAAACCAGCCATGAAAAACCAGTCCAATAATCCACTGGGTGCCTTGCGCGTTTCAAGCAACTCTTTCTTTGCTCGATTGCCGGGTCTGGCAGTAATCTCGGGTGTTGTTTGCGTCGCGGCGTCGGTCGCGCAGGCGGCCAATATTTTGACATTCACATCCTCCGATACTTGGACCGTCCCCGCGGGTGTGACCAGTATTGACTACCTGGTGGTCGGTGGCGGTGGCGGTGGTGGTGCCACTGCTGGTGGTGGCGGCGGCGGCGGCGAATTTATTGAGGCGTTCGGCCTTGCCGTGACTCCGGGCGACCAATTCACCATCACGATTGGCGCCGGCGGGGGCGTTAGTGGGGGGGGCAACAGGGGGTCCACCGGAGGGACTTCGAGCCTCGTCGGACCTTCGATTACCATCTCTGCTTATGGCGGCGGTGGCGGTGGCGCTGATAGTAATCACGGCTTAGGCTTCGGGGGACCTGGGACCGGTTCCGCCGGCGGGAATGGATACGAAGACCCCTATCACGGCCACCCGGCAGTTGCCGGTGGCAATGGTGGCTCGGGCGGCACCTTCAGCGGAGGTAACGGCGGCGGTGGCGGCGGCGGTGCCGGCGGCAACGGAGGTAATGCGAACGGCAATGTCGGGGGCTACGGCGGTGTCGGCCTGCAATCCGTGATTACCGGGCTGTATTACGGCGGCGGCGGCGGCGGTGGCCATACCAGCATCAACCCTGGGGGTGTGGGTGGACTCGGCGGCGGCGGGAAGGGTGGTTACGGCTGGGGCAGCAATCCGACAGTGCAGGGCGCAACGGCTGGCACGCCCAATACGGGTGGCGGCGGCGGCGGTGCCGACGATGGCCCTGGTATCGGCGGTTCCGGCATCGTGGTGTTGAAATTTGCGACCACGCCTTATGTCGATTGGATCAGCAAGGTGGGGTTTGGCGTGGCGGAGGCGGACCGGGGTACAGACAAAGATCCGGATGTCGACGGACAAAACAATCTGGTGGAATTCGCGCTTGACGGCCATCCAAGCTCCGGCGCGGCCACCGGCAAGACGCGCTCACGGATCGAGACGGTAGGCAGCGAGCAGGCGTTGGTGATTACCCTGCCGGTGCGTGGTACCGCGCCCGCCCCGACCTTCACCGGATCTCCTCTAACGGCCACCGTGGACGGAGTGGTTTACACCATCGAAGGTTCTAACAACCTGGTGGACTTTGACCAGGGTGTCTCGGAAGTGACCCCGGCAAGCGCGGCAGAGATGCCCGCGCTCGACACCGGTTGGAGCTATCGTACTTTCCGGCTGGATGGTGTCGTGCCTGCGCGGGGAGCCAAGGGATTCCTCCGCGTGCGTGTCGCAGAATGATGACCGGCACCTTCTCATGCACGTCAGCAACAAAAATCAATCCATTTACAATCAACGACTTGCGGAGACTCGAAAAAAACTTTCTTTTTTTTGAATTTTTTATTTGAGCAGCCCCGAAAAATCAGCATATTGACGCCTGTTATGTGAATCAAGCCTCCTCTCCACAACCAATCCATGAAAAACCAATCCAATAATCCACTGCGCGTGTCTAGCAACTCTTTCTTTGCTCGATTGCCGGGTCTGGCAGTAGTCTCGGGTGTTGTTTGCATCGCGGCGTCGGCCGCCGGGGCCATCATTGCCCCTGCTAGTCTGAATCCGGGCGACAAGTATCACCTGGTCTTTGTGACGAGCACGACGCGTGACGCGACCTCAACGGATATCGCGGACTACAACACGCACGTGCAAAACGCCGCCGACGCTGCCGGCATTGGCAACACCGTGGGAGTCACCTGGTATGCCATCGGCAGCACGCAGACGGTGGCCGCCCGGGATAACGCGGTGGTAGGTGCCACCACCCCCGTCTACCTGTTGAACGGCACGACCAAAGTGGCCGACAACTTCGCGGACATGTGGAATGGAAACATCGACGCCAGAATAAACTTAACGGAGTACCTTGTGACCTACGGCTCGGCTGTTTTCACTGGTTCTTCAGATGCTGGGGAAATACCGGATTGGGGCGACCAATGGCTGGGGGACCTCGCTGGGGAGGGCCCTGTTGTTGGGAGCGCCAATGCGGTGAACAGCACGTGGATGGACAACGGCGCAGCCAATGGCGATCCTTACACTTCTCGTCCTTTCTATGCCTTGTCTGAGGAGTTGACCGTGGTGCCCGAGCCCAGTGCAGCATTTTTCGGCGGACTCGGCATGCTGCTTATGCTCCTGCGGCGGCGGCGTGCCTGATGCCCCGCGATCTTGCTTGGTTAATCACACTCAACCCGACCGGCTCCAAGCCGGTCGGTTTTTTTTGGGGGGGGTACCGGTGCGGATCGATCGAAGCGCTTGGATCGCAGTGTCTTTCAAGGAGGGGCGATCTCCGAATCGCCCGGCGTGTGAGATGGGAATGTGAAGATGAATTGAATTCCAACCACGGCCTCCGGCCCGGAGGGATGGCACGGATGGTCACGGATTTCATTTCTCTTTCTAGCACCAGAACCCGCGCTACGCTGGAGTGTGGAATCGGGAGTAACTTTTGTTTGGAGGCTCCGGGCAAGATGCCCGGGCCACGTGGCGCGGGCATCCTGCCCGCCGCCTGTAACAGCCAAGTTAGTCGGGAGGATAAACACGGAAAGCGCACTCGATTTTCATGTTCCGTCCTCCGTCCTCCGACCTCCGACCTCTGACCTCTGACCTCCGACCTCCGGCCTCTGTTACAAGTCCGGGTTATCGGGGCCGAAGTGTTTGAGCATGACGAGCGGGTCGCTCGGGGACGGGTTGGTGATGGTCACGCCGGCCATGGCGGCGGGTTCGCTGACGAAGAACTCATCGTGTGTCAACTGGCCGAAGCGGATCAGCGCGGGAGTTGCGATGTCCCACACGCCCATGCGGCCGTGGCCCTGCATCAGGATCAGGCCGTAGGCGGCGGCGTCCCTGATGGTCACGGTGGCGCCGGGCAGGATGGTCAGTTCCTTGGCACTATAGGCATTGGAGTTGTAACAGATCCAATTTTCCAGGAATCCCGCGGACTGCATTTCGGCCGCCGGTCTAACATGTTTGGGGCGCATGAAGTGATGAGCGCGGAAATCGACGTCCACGTTGGGTTCCCAGTCGATGACTTCCATGAGGTAATCGATGTCACCCATGCGCTCGGGCGGGGTATCCTTCCACAGCAGTTCTTCCGGCACGATGGCGGTTCCGACCAGTGATTGATACATGGCAAACACATCGGACGCCTTTTGAGGTTCATAGGTGCAGAGGCTGCCCGGCGCGTGGAGGATGCCCGGCGGGATGTCCCATCCGGTGCCCGGCTCGAGTCGATAGGCTTGTGAGAGATTGGTGATTTTGTTATCGCCCTTGGTGAAATTCACCAGGCACTCGCGGACTTGTTCGCGGGTGGTGCCCGGCGCGAAACCAAAGAAGGTATAGGGGAAATCCCCGCCGTGGTTGTTGAGTTGGGGAGGGAAGAAGTGTGCCTCCGGCTTTCCAAGCTGGCCGGTCAGTCGCGCATGTTCATCGCGGTGGTGGATATGGTGCGGCAGCGCCCCCTGATTGTCGAAGAACTTGGAATACATCGGCCATGCACCATACGCCTGCCACAGGCGATCGCCTATCAGCGCCCCCTTCAATTCCTCCACCGCGTCGCGCAGCAACACCCTGCGTTCGGTCGGCCCGTCCTGGAAAACGATGGCGCTCAAGCCCTCGTTTTCGCCTGTTAGAGGGCCATTCTTGGCCGGGGTTGTCGAGGAAAACCAGCGTTCGTCGATGCCGCCGCGCGCGCCGCCCAACGCGTAATAGTCGTCGGGATGCAGTTTGATCCGGCGGCCCGGCACACAGAATGAGCGCGGCACCCAGGTGGGTGTCAGGCGCAGGATACCCTGGCCTTGGTCCAGGGCGTTGTGAATGGTGGAGGTGTTAGTGCTCATTTGATTATTGCTTGTTTGACCGCTTCCCAGCGGCCGGTTCTAGCGGATTTGAGGATGGCGTCGGTGACGCAATCGGTGGCGAGGCCGTCGCGGAAAGTTGGTGCCGCAGGTGTGCCGGATTGGAGTCCCTGGATGAAGTCGGCGGCTTGGTGGACGAAGCTGTGTTCGTAGCCGATCTGCAACCCGGGAACCCACCACTTGTCCATGTAGGGATGGTCGCTGTCGGTGATATGAATGGATCGCCAGCCGCGGAGGCGGCCTTCTTCGCGTTGATCGAAGTACTGCAAGCGGTGCAGGTCGTGGAGGTCCCAAGCGATAGAGGCGTGCTCGCCATTGATTTCAAAGGTATAAAGAGCCTTGTGACCGCGGGCATAGCGCGTCGCCTCGAAGTTCGCGAGCGAACCGTTGGTAAAGCGCGCCAGAAACAGTGACGCATCATCAATACCGACCGGCTCTACTTTTCCTGTGAGGTTGTGCTGGCGTTCCTTGATGAAGGTCTCGGTCATCGCGGTGACCTTGTCCATCGGACCGTTGAGCCACAGCGCGGTATCGATGCAATGGGCGAGCAGGTCGCCGGTCACCCCGCTGCCGGCCACCTTGGCGTCGAGGCGCCACAGGCCGGCACCGCCCTGTGGCAAGTCCTTGGAGATGGTCCAATCCTGCAGGAACTTCGCGCGGTAATGGAAGATCCGGCCGAGTTTCCCCTCGTCGATCAATTGTTTGGCCAGGGTGACGGCGGGGACCCGCCGGTAGTTATACCAAACCATGTTAGGGACCTTCGCCTTTTCCACTGCGGCGACCATTTTCCGAGCCTCCGCCACATTCATCGCGAGCGGCTTCTCGCACATGACCATTTTGCCGGCCATGGCGGCGGCCATGGCGATGGGCGCGTGCACGTCGTTGGGCGCGGCGATGTCAATCAGGTCGATATCGTCCCGCGCGATGAGTTTGCGCCAGTCGGTTTCGATGGATTCGCAGCCCCAGCGGGCGGCGAAATTCCGGGCATGATCCGCATTGCGACCACACACCGCCTTGAGCACCGGTTGGTAATCGAGGTCGAAGAAGTTGGCCACCTTGCGGAAGGCATTGGCATGGGCGCGGCCCATGAAGCCGTATCCGATCAAGCCGATATTGAGTTTTTTCATGACATGATTGTTAGATAGGGGTTTCCTGCCAGCCGTGATGTTCGCGCACCCGGATCATGGCGGACAGGATGTCATTCCATGTTGCCTGTTGCAGCATCACCTCGTTGGGAAACATGCAACCGTCCCAACAAATGTGCCGGATTGTCCGCGTCACCCGGCCGGCGTCGTCACGCAACCAATAGCCCGCGTCGCGGGTGATGTCGAGCTTTCCGTTAGGATCGCCGGCCAGGCAGTGGCGACCGGTTTTGTCGTGACTGCCGCTGCCCTTGACGGTGGCGTCGTTTTGGGCGACGTGGAAATCCATCGTCCACGGGCGCAGGGCGCGGGTCATTGCCTGCAATGCGGCGGCCAGGGCGTCCGGCTCCCAGTTGAAGGATTCCGGCACCAGCCGGTGCTCGGGGGCGTTGGTGCCGAGCGCGAAGTGCAGGGTGTGCGCCATGTCGGCTTGAAATCCCACGGTTTGCGGACAAGCGACTTCTTCCAGCAGTTGCAGCATATACTTCCAACTGTGCATGCCGCCCCAACAGATTTCACCCTCGGCGGCGAGTCGTTCGCCGTGGTCTGCGGCGATCTTGCCGGCTTCCCTGAAGGTCGCGGCAATTTTCGCCGTGTTGCCTTCGGGGTCATCCGCCCACTCGGCGATGCCGCAGGCCGAGTCGATGCGCACCACGCCATGCGGGCGGATGCCGAGATCACGCAGTTTCGCGGCGATCCGGCATGCCTTGGTGACCTGCCCGACAAACTTCGCGCGGTCATCGGTGGCGCCCATTGCGGAGCCGCCGCCGGTTGGCTGCCACACCGGGGCGACCACCGAGCCGACGACAAAGCCCTTGGCCTGGATTTTGTCTGCGAGCGATTTGATATCGTCGTCGTTGCTATCGATGGCGACATGGGGATCGAACAGGAACAGGTCCACACCATCGAACCTCACACCGTTGACCTCCGCGCGGGCGGTGAGGTCGAGCATCGTATCGAGGTCAATGCAGGGCTCGGCACCGGGGCTGCCCTTGCCGACCAGTCCCGGCCACATGGCATTGTGA
>CAISTY010000069.1 GCA_903888515.1 Akkermansiaceae bacterium
CCCCATCCCCAGGAGTCCAAAATATCTCCATGGTTTGAACAGAAGCCCGCAAAGGACGCGAAGGATGATACAACACGCAAGCAGCTCTTCCTTCGCGAGCTTCGCGTCCTTCTGTTAAAAAATCCTCATTCCTCCCCCATTCCCAGGAGTCCAATATCTCCATGGTTTGAACAGAAGCCCGCAAAGGACGCGAAGGATGATACAACACGCAAGCAGCTCTTCCTTCGTGAGCTTCGCGTCCTTCTGTTAAAAATCCTCATTCCTCCCCCATTCCCAGGCGTCCAATATCTCCATGGTTTGAACAGAAGGGTCATGTCCGGTTTCAAGCGTCGCTCCGCGACGCGGCTCCACATGGATAGAGCACCAGCATCCGCTTGCAGGTCGCATCCTCACCCAGCGCCGCCAAGGCTTCCAAGGCGTTCTCCCGCGCCTCCAACAAATCACCGTCACACTCGAGGACGGTTGTCCGGTCGTTCGCTAGGCCAGAGACGATCTCACGGTAACGCCCTTCCGGATCATGCACGGTTAGCAAGCGGCGCTGGCGCAGGCGGGATTCAAGGCGGGAGGTGAGGAAGGAGGCGAAGGTCATTGGGGTCTGGGATTATTCAGCATTCCGCCGATCATACGCGCCTGTAATTGGCAGCGGAGACTCCCGCGGCACTACCATGGGTTGATGTTCCACGGATCGGCTCGGGAGCGTTCGGGCTTTTCCTTTGAAACCCGACCCATTCCCCTGCACCCCCCGTTCGCGCAAAATGTTGGGAATTCCTACTCATTCATTCCGCCTTGTGCCGCCCTAGTTTAGGCGTTGATGCCACAGGCTGTGTATAACGAGATGAATTGTGGCAAACATGCCACATGTTGTGTTTTATTGCGGTATGTGGTGGCAGGCTAGTGCTGTGGCATCAACCTTGGCTGGTAGTGGACAGCGGACGGCAGGCGCGGCGCGCGCGGTAATCCAGTATGACGCGCCGCGAGTATGGAGCGACTGGGTGGAATACATTCAGTTAGCCGCAAAGAGGCACTTTCAAGGATTCCAGGGGAAAGATGAAGAGGAAGAGGGGCCATGGGCTGGTGTGCTGTCCCCGAAATATCCATACGAAATGAGATGCTTGAATTTGTGGGAATTTGGTCGCTGCGTTCCGGAATTCGGGGCCGCGGTCTTCTTTTCCAACTTCCGCGTTGCTCGTCGGTCGCGAATTTCAATTTGCTCCCTCCTCACATCTTGTCGGCAGACCATTCGCGAAGGAACTGCGCCAGTTCGTTTCGGCCGGCACTGCGTGCATTCCTCACGAAGAACCCTGATACCGCGCAGCCGAGTGCGAGGCAGTCTGCCGCGCTGAATCCCATTGCCAGGCCGAGTGTCACCCCGGCGTTGAAGCGGTCACCGGCTCCTGTGCTCTTTTTCGGATTCGGACAGAATGGACCCGCTTGGGTGAATTGCTCCTCCTGGTCTGCTGAAACCGCGAATGTGATCCGGTGGATCAATACCCGCGATATGCCCAAGCGCTCCCGCAATGTAATGGCCTGGGCAAGGGTCTCCCCGGCCGTGCCCTCCGGAGAAACGGTATCCAGCCCGTGGAGCCGGCAAAGGATGTTGGCCTCGTTGCCGTTGAGCCCGAGGGTCAGCGGACCGGACGCTTCGAAGTCTGTCAAGACGCCTGCCATCTCCAGAATGTCCGGTGCCGAACGGCTCGAGGGATCCACCAGATCGATGAGGAAATGGGGCCGATGGGGGAGTTTGGAAAACACTTCCTGTAGCAGCAACTGCCAGACACCTGTCATGTGAGGGTAAAGAGTCCAGTCGGTCAGTGCGATGACCTGTGACTCGCTGCATGCTTTCAAATAGGTGCCGTCGGCGAGAAAATTCCGGACGGCTTCGGGGGTGAAATCGGCCAGTTGTCTGACCGCGCTGAACATGAGTTTCCCATCCGCAAATTCGAAGGCGAGTGTGCGGCCCGGTTCACGTCCCCATGAGTGAAACGAATGGCATTTTGATCCGATCTCGTGGAAGGCCGGGTGGGGAGGCTCTCCCAGAGTCGCAAAGCAATCGACCCGGACTCCCAGGCTGGCCAGTCCGTCGGCGAGATTCACGGCGCATCCACCGGGATGCATGTCGTTGACGATGATTTCCCTCAGACTGCTGTGGCCGGCTGCGGCGGAGACCAGCTTTCCAAAGGTGGCGATGTCGGAAACCGGGGTGAACTCGGTGAGTGACCGGCGCTCGCCCACCAGGGAAATCATTTCGTCAACAAAACCGTCGAAGCCTGTTACCACGCGGCAATCCGACGTGGTTGCCGTCCCGATGCGATGCGCGAGGGTGTCCAGGTGAGTGCTCATCCGTGGCGTTGGAAGCACGCACGGGCTTCAAGGAGGATTTCATTGATTTGGCTGCGTTTCATGGAACAGTTAGCGTTTGTCTTGGAGTGTTTTTGTCGCGGGGGTTATGTATCGCTCATCTTGTTGGTGCTGAGTTGCAAGTCCTGTTGCAGCACGCGCTGCGGGCGGATTCCGCTTTCCCGCAGCATGCTGTGGTAAACCCTGACCGCCTCCACGGGCGGGATCTCGCCGTCCACAATCCGGCGCAGCAGTTCGATGAAAGCCAGCGGATGTTCGGAAAGGTTGATCTTCCTCCCGAAAAGGGCCACGCGCGCGCCGTGTTTCCGGGCATCATGGATCAACTGGAAGGCGTCCAGTGTGGTTCCCGCACCCCCCCCCATAATCCCCACGATCAATCCGGGATCATAGGCGACCAACTCCTCCAGGGGCCCGGGCCCGTTGTAGGGGATTTTCAAAAAGACCGGTCTGCCGACCTGAGTCACTCCGGCCAGGGTACGGATGATGTGGTCGTTGATAAAACCTGCCACTTTCCTATCGGGAAGCCCGGGGTCCACATTCGGGTTGAAGACCTCCAGAATATACCTGAACTGCTTGCGCTCCGCTTCGAGCCGGAAGTCGTGAAAGTCGCTGAGTGTCTTGTAATCCCAATCGATATTGTTTGTGAATGTGATCGAATACAGCCCGAGATCCGCGCCAGTGAAGGGTTGGCTGCAATCCTCGGTGATTTTTCCGTATTTGATGTGGCAGATGTCTGCGGTCCGGAAGGAGCGTGAGGGATGATCCGTCGGATACTTTCCACCGCGCACGACCCACATGTCGGATGTGTCGTTTGCCCGTGCGGCGGGAGTGATGGCTGATTTCACAAACAGGCGTTCCTGCATTGCCAAGCGCTCCAGATTCGAGGCCGAGAGCAACATGATATCGACAATGTCCTGCGCGATCACGGAGCGGATCTGCTCAAGATACTGGTCCAGCGTTTTCCAGCAGCCCTCGGATTCATTGCAGGCATTCCGGCACGCCCCGGTTTGGGGGCCCGGGGCGGTCAATCCGAAGGCCATATCGGCGTCTTTGGCGTCTGCAATGATGAAGTCCTTCGGGGAGGTGGATCCGGCGTGAATGTTGGCGATCTTCTGGTCGAGTCGTTTCATGTGATGTGATTGGCTGACCCTATCACACGGAGGAACGCAGGGGAAGAGGCAATCGTGGCTCTTATGAGGATGCCAAGACTGATTGCCAGAAAATTGCTGACGTGAAGGCCGTTGAAACAGCCGGTGGCCGGACCCTGGTCTTTACTGAGCAGTTCCTGAGATGGAATACATTCGGTTAGCCGCAAAGAGGTACAGAAACCACAAAAAATGAATGCCATCAGGCTTATTGCGTATCTTGCGCATTTTTGCGGCAAAAAATACTGTAGGGCAAACTCAGAACTCATCAGTAAATGACACCGGAGAAGGTCCGGGAAGGTGGCCCTGCGCTTGAG
>CAISTY010000070.1 GCA_903888515.1 Akkermansiaceae bacterium
CGCATGAACGCCCGGAATTTTTCCTTCTCCTCCGGCCCGAAAACCAATTTCCGGTCCACCACCCGCGAAATGCAGTGGTAAAACGCAGGCTTCACCACCGAATCCTTCCACGGAACAATCCATCGCTTCGTTGCCATGCCCGGCCTATAGCCCAAGCACATCGGCAGTGCAAGCAACATTTTCTATAAATTGAGTCTCCAATTGTGAGTCCCGCCAACAACCGTCCTTGCCATCACGGAAGTACCCGTGACATCATCCCCCTACCGTGACGCGACCCCTCACTCTTTGGCTGCTTGGCGATGGCAAAGCCGGCCATGAAAACCAAGCGCTCGGACTCGCCGAGGCGCTTGGCCGCCGCACGCCCTGTTCGGTCCACCGGATTTCGCTGGCAGGAACACGCGGGTTGTTAGGGCGAGTTCGCGCGGCGCACCGCGCGAGCACCAGCTTGCCCCGGCCCGACCTGATTCTCGGTGCCGGCCACGCCACGCATCCGGCCCTGCTGTGGCTGGCACGCAAACACCGGGCCATGAGCATCGTCCTGATGCGCCCGAGCCTGCCTCTCGCCTGGTTCGACCTCTGCATCGCCCCCACCCACGATTTTCCCAGAGGCGTCCTCCCGCCTTCTAACGTCATCCTCACCTGCGGCGCTCTCAATCGCGTGGCTCCACCCGTCGCCTCTGCGGAGCGCAACGGTCGCATGATCCTCATCGGCGGCCCGTCCGACACCCACGGCTGGGCCGCGCCACATCTGCTGCACGATCTAGCAGAAATTTCCGGGCAGGGCATCTGGCTGCTTACCGACTCCCGCCGCACGCCCGCCGGGTTTGTGGCTGAAGTCCGCCGTTGCCTGCCTGCCATCGAGGTTTTTTCCTATCAGGAAACCCCGCCCGACTGGCTGCCCGCAAAACTCGCCGCTGCCGATACCGTCTGGGTGACGGAAGATTCGGTCTCGATGATCTACGAAGCGCTATCTTCCGGTGCCAGGGTCGGCCTTCTGCCCACACCACGACTCAAAACCTCGTCACGCGTGCTGCGCGGACTCGTGGAACTCGTCGCCGACGGGTTTCTAACACCCTTTGCGGCGTGGCAGAACAGTCGGGAACTCAATGCTCCGCCCGCCATCCTCCGCGAAGCAGACCGCTGCGCGGAGGTGGTGATCAGGAGAATTTGATGTTGATCCTTGCAATATTTGTTACGAGACTCCGGATTGACCTGCGGCTCGACCACCTCTACGTCATCCATCCCGGCGAACTCCGTTTTGCCCTGGACGACGGCATCACCGCCCTGCCCGCCATGGAAATCCCGACGCTGGCCGGTACTGCCGCCTGAACGAACTTTCCGGCTGAGGGCTTGAATTTCATGCGGCGGGCAGCTTGGATGCGTGTTCCAACCCGCCGCGCATGATCCCATCCGAATCCACCACCCCCGCATGGAGGACTTATCAACCAGCATGTTGGCAGGCGCGCTGGCTGAACAACATCTATCCGATAGAGAGCGTCACCCCGGTTCCAGCACCCCGCCCATGAAACCGCGACACATCGTTTTGATTTCCGGGCCTTCGGGCTGCGGTAAAAGCACTTTGATCCGGCAGCTGGCCGCAAGCACCCTGGCCCCGGAGATCCTGGCTCGCCTGCCCGAACAAAGCGGCTCCTGGCCCGTCGTCGAAGCCAACGACGTGCTCAAGGGAACCCTCTCCACCCAAGCCCTTCTCCGGGACAAAAACCCAGCGGATGGATGGCTGGTGCATTATGACATCGTGTTCATCCACTGCTACGGGATTCAACGCTACGAGGACGATCCCGCGCTGGACCTGCTGACCGGCGCGGACTCGCTGGATGTGGTATTCATCCGGCCGGATTGCGACAGGCTTCTAACGCAATTTTTCGACCGGCAAACCCGCCACCGCAAGACCAAATCCAAAGCCAGTCTGCTGTGGGGTGGGCTCGTCCGTCGTCCGTTGCGCCGGGTGCTTGCCTCTTTCTCCGGCAAACCGATCCTGACCACCGATGAATTATACTCCAAGGATCAATGGCTTGCAGGTTGTTACCGCCAATGGGAGAACTTCATCCATGGCTTGATAGATCGCGTCCCCAACGCCCGAATCCTCACCGTCGAACCGGCCCCCGATTCAAACCATCCGGAGAATTTCCGCCGGGTCGCCCATCCCGGCATGTCATCATCTAACAATCACGCAGGAAATGAATGACCCCGACCCCGGAAAAAATCGCGCGGGACTCCCGCATATCAAGCTTGCCGAACTCGTCCGGGACAAGCTCGTCCTCGTCGCGTTGGCTGGCAATCAGGTGACCGCAGATGACCTGCGGGACCACGGCGCACGCGATGTCTTGATCCTGAATCGGGACGGCGGGACCACTGCCACAAGAATTGGCAACCATGTCCGGCAATGTTACACCCGCCTGGCGGATGTCAGGACGAATAACTGCAACCTCGCCATCCTCCATGGCAGGGCGGCGTTCGCCCTGACTGACAAACGAAAATTCGCGCGCTTCAGTCATGTGCTCGTGCCGGTGGGGCCGGCCCAACTGGCGGTGAACCTCGGACTCTTGCGCTATGGAAGGAGAAAACACCTGGTGCGGATAGGCATGACCGAGCTCATCTGCAACGGCAAACGCAGGCACTACGCGGTGCTTGAAGTCCGCGTCCAACTCCGCGACCACCGCAGACAATATGGGCCAGCCGGACTCACGCCTTTGGAATTGATGCAGCGGCTTTCCGGCCTCGATTATGCAGCACTCCGCTGGAGTGAGATGATGGAAACCGGCAGCCACAAGGGTGATATCGACCTTCTCGTCACCCAACAGGCCTTGATAGATCTCAAGGAGCGCTACGGTCTGGAAGTCGGCACTTACCCCCTCGATGTGTACACCGACGACGGCCAGGGCGGTTATGGATTCAAGAGTGTTCCCTACTTCACGCCCGGCCTGGCCAGGGGAGTCCTTGAGTCCGCCACCCTCAGCCCGGGCGGCATCCGCGTCGCGGCCCCCCGCTGGCGATTCCTTGCGTTCTGTTACCACCTGATGTTTCACAACAAATCCGAACATGTGTGCCCGGACACCCGGGAAATCCGCCCGGATACCTTCCACAAACCCCATTACTATCAGGAACTAAGGCGTCTCGCGGATCTCGCGGGCACGGCGGTGCCGCGCACGTTCGACGATATCGAAAACCTGCTGCGCGATGCCGGTGTGTTTCCCAGTCTGGACATGATTGGATTCTACAGCAACAAAAACGCGTTCCTGAAAAAACGCTACTTTCAGCAGGTGCCAACAAAAGCCGGCTTGGCGACCTTTTTCGTCCGCGATTTCGGCCATGGCATCGAAACGGTGCCCGCCCTGCGCGCACGACTCATCGAGTACTTCGAAATTCTTGAAGAAGGACCCGTCAACGAGGTGATTTACGAGCAGGTAATCCGAGGAGTGCGCGGCGGCAACTGGGCGGACCCACACGCACCCGGGGGACGGGCGGAACCCGTCTATTGGTTTGTGTGCTGGGATCCCTCGCCCCGTCCTCCATCCGCTAGAACGAGACGCAAACACCCGCGCATGGACAACGAAAACATCCGTCTCAAGGACGATCTGCGGCGCGATCTGGGAACCCGTGACAAAAAAATCCTGCGTGTCATTCATTCAAGCGACAACTCGCTTGAAGCACTCGATCACCTCGAACATCTCGGAGTGAAGAACCATCCGGAGATCGCCAAGCGCCTGGCCGGCGTTTGTTAGACCGCTTCACGATCAATGCCCATCCGGCCCGCCCTCGTCAACGGCCAACGATGGCCGGCCTGATTCTTGACGGGAGCGGGGCGGGTGGGCATGCTTCGCGGCGATGATCAACCCCGGCCGCTGCATCCTTACCAGCATCCGCCGCATCCAGCGGAAATTTGCCAGAAGGCGCGTGTTGGTGATCGGCGATTCGCACGCGAAGATCTTCCACCACTATTCCTTCCTCTGCAGGCTGCCCCGCATCCACTTCCACGTCACCGCCAAGGGTGGGGCTACCGCCTCGGGACTGGCCACCCCGAAATCGGTGACCCAAGCCTACCAGATATTCCGCAAGGCCTTGGACGAAATCCCGCGCAATCTCGTGATCGTGCAACTCGGCGAAGTCGATACCGGTTACGTGATTTGGTATCGAGCCAGAAAACACCAGGCGAGCGTGCAGGACATGTTTGATCTGGCCATCAAAACCTATTCGGATTTTCTGTTGGAAATCGCCGCCACCGACCGGGTGATGGTGATCAGCGCGCCCCTGCCCACCATCACCGATGACAATGACTGGGGCGAAGTCGCGGACCTGCGCAAGGAAGTCACCACCAGCCAGAAACAACGCACCGATCTCACACTGTTGTTCAACCGCCGTATGGAGGAGTTTTGCCGGGATCACGGCATCGGCTATCTGAATCTGGACGGCGCTTGCCTGAGCGAGGACGGGATCGTGCATCCGTATTACATGCACGCCAACGCGATGGACCACCATTACCATGCGGGACGTTACGCGCGACTGCTGTGCAAGCGGATTGACAGCTATTTCAAAACAAACCCGGACTGATAGAACGACCGCATGCCTCACAAGAAAATCATCGGGGCATGCCTGGTGAAGTTCCGAGATTCCTGTCGATCATCTCATAGAGTCGGATGTCCATTCCCAGAAGGTCCTGGACTTTGTTGGCGTCGTAGTCCGCAGGTGGTTTGCCGGGAGCGGCGGAGGTTTTGTTTTTCCATGCGGGCGCGGAGGTGGAGCCGAGTTTGATCGAAAGTTGTTCGGTGAAGGTGCCGATCTTTTCCAGGGTGCCGAAATGGAAGTAATTCTGGCACAGGAAATCATAGGGGTCTGAAACCGTTTGGCCTCCGAT
Source organism: Akkermansiaceae bacterium (assembly GCA_903888515.1). GTDB lineage: Bacteria > Verrucomicrobiota > Verrucomicrobiia > Verrucomicrobiales > Akkermansiaceae > Luteolibacter. The sequence continues at coordinate 4,874 of CAISTY010000070.1, forward strand.
GATGTATCCCGACATCGGGTTGGCGAATTGTTCGCGGTGTTTGTGGAGGTAGCCGACATAGTCGTCAAAACTCCCCCTGCCCGCGACCTTGAGCCTCGCGGCAATGTGAAAATGGCGCCAGAACGGTCTTTCGAGATAGCTCTTGCGGCAGTATTGATACTCCGAGAACAGCCTTCTGACGGGTTCGCGGACGATGGTGATGTATTTGAGTTTCCAACTGGGAAGCACGGGTGCGCCATAGTGGAAATGCCCGGAAACAACATCACCCGGCTGAGCCGTTGCGTCCAGGATCTTCCATGCGTTGGGATAATCCAGCGTTTTGAAGAGCTTCCAGAGCCGCTTCTTGGTTCTGCGCACCCGGCGGAAATCCTCTGACAACTCGATGCCCAGATCGGCTTTCGGAGGAATCGGTGGCATCGAGAAAATCCTGCTTGCAGGCAGCGCGGAGTGGATCATCTCAACAAGCGACTGGCTGCCGGATTTCCGGATTCGAACCAGAACGTAAAGGAACGGGTCTTGATGCATGGTCGCGTGGCTGGATTTCGATCAGGGGTGGTTTGATGACTGGCGTGCGAGTGCGGTTAGAACCGCATCGGCAACTGGAGCGGAAGGGTCGCCGCTGATCAGATTCCAGCCGCAGTCAGGCCGTCCATCTCCGACGGCAAGGCCGGCTGGCGTCTGGACAGTGATGTGGCCCCTTTCTTCAAGTCTTTTCAAGTTTGACGTGAGTCGTGGGGAGGCGCTCTGCTCAGGCTGCACCGCGATTACCGGCCGTCCGGATGAGACGGACTCATGGGTCATGGACATGCTGTCCGCAGTCACGCAAAGTCGCGAGCATGCCCCCATGGTGGCAATCAATGGCAGCGTGTGTGCGTCAGGTTCATGGAACCAACTGGCACCCGATAGGATTCCAGACTCCTCCGCCAGACGCTTGATCTTCCTCTCGATGGCGATGGGCGTCCGGCGGGATGTCGCGATGCGGATCATGCGGCCCGCAGCCCCGGCCTGCCCGATGAAACGGTCGACGAGGGAATGATAGTCGCCGGTCTCCCAGCACAATCCCTCGCCGTTGCCGCCAACAAGGAGCCCCCAATCCTGACCGGCGGTGATGCCCGCAGCCTCCGCAGCGTTTCTCGCCCCATCCGGCGTGATCATCGAGGGGATCAGGTCAAACCGGTGGAATCCAGGCTGGTCCAGCGGGGCGTCATGGGACGCGACAAGCGTGAAGTGTTCGGTGTCCATCCGCCGCAGGGAGCCGAGAAAGATGTTAGGGCGGCCCATGGCGCGCGCCAGTGCCGCATTTGGCCACTGGGTGGCTCCGCCCGCTGAAATCACCAGATCGATTCCTGCGGGATCCGGCAGGCTCTTCAGGAAACAATTCAGCGGCAGCGTGAACGCGGTATTCCCCAGCCACGGCAGGACCTGCCGGACGGGGGACCAGCGCCATGCGAGATTGTGCTCGGAAATCACGAGGTCGCGCCTGGCAGCCAAGGCCCGGAGAACCCCCCTCACCTTGTTGAGGTGCCCGGTAATGTCATCCTTGATCCAGAGAATGTTCATGGTTCACGCGGATTCCGGGGAGAAGGTGTATCCCATGATGCGGATTTCCCTTCGGAATTCCGTCTCCACCTTGAGTTGTGTTTCCTGATCGTAATACCGGTGGTGGTCCACCTTGGTTGGCACGATGCCTGTTTTCTCCCTTGGCATGACACCGTCGAAAGGAATGTTGAGTTTTGCGCAAACCGCCGTGAAGGACACCATGAAATCACTGTAATCCAGAACCTCATCCATGAGGCAGGTTTCTCCATCGAAATACAGGGACGCATCCAGGGGCAGGCGGTGCGTCCTGGTCATCACCCAGGTCTTGAAATCCGGCATCCGCCTGTCTTGGCCGAATTTCTTCCAATTGTAATATGACACGACCTTCTCCCAGGAATTCCGCTCGAAACAGAATTTATGATAGGTGTTCCAGACGTTTTCCGGCACAAGCTGCCTGACGCGCGTGGCCGGCATGTGTTCATAAAACCAAGGGGCTATCATCCCGGAGTGCCGGTCGATGCATTTCCTCAACAGCCGCGAGCGTGCATAGATCCTGCCAAGCAACGATTTGGAATGAAAATTGCGCGGAACCCCCGAGTCCGCGTTGGACTCCATCGGAGTGATGATGTCATCCGGGCCACAAAGCCGGCCAAGCGCCACTTCCATGCTGCTGCCGGCGGTTTTGTGCGTCTTGATGAAAATGAATTTGTATTGATGGCTGACGATCATGATGGATTCTGATAGACTGAAAGTGTTTTCTCCAGCATCGACTGGAGGGTAAAGGAGTCGATCGGTCCGGGCGCGGGAGGATCCTGGCGCAGCAGGATGTTGGTCCTGCTGATGGCCTCATCCACATCGCCCACAGGAACCAGACCGTCGGGGAATATCAACTGAAGTTGTTCGGCGACACCGCCATGGTTGTATGCGACCACCGGTTTGCCCAGCGCCGCCGCTTCCAGTGTGACCCGTCCGAAGGCTTCGGGATCGAGAGAGAGGGACATGACAATATCCGAAACCGCCATCACCTCCCTCAGGTCGTTGCGGTGGCCGAGGAAGGTCACCCGCTGATCGATTCCGGATTGGCGTGCGAACTCTTTCAGTTCGTTTTCAAAATTGGTTTTCGAGCTGCCCGCCCCGCCTGCGATGATTCCATGCACATTGATCCCCGCATCCTGAAGTCCGCGAATCACGCGGAGGAAGTCCATCTGGCCTTTCCATCGGGTGATCCGGGCGGGAAGAAGGAGTATCCTCCTGCCTGTCAACTCGGGAAACGCCGTTTCCCATTCCGTGATCCATGCTTCGGGGGGACGATGGTTCCTGGGAAACTGGGCGGGGTCCACACCGCGGTGGATCACGACGATGTGCTCCGGTCTGGTGCGCTTGTAACGGGTGAGGATGTAGTTTCTGATGCTTTCGGAAACCGCGATCACCCGTTCGCCCCTCGTCATGACGGCCGAGTAGGCATTCACGGAATAGAATCCATGCACCGTGCTGACCAGATGCGGGCGGGTGGAAGGGTCCATGCCGCGCCAGGCCAGCCAAGCGATCCAACCCGGCGCGCGCGAGCGGATGTGTAGGATGTCAGGTTTTTCACGCTCCAGAAGTCGTCGCAGCGGCCGGATTTGGAACAGGGAGGTGGGGCTCTTCCGATGGACGGGAAGTTTGACATGCCTCGCGCCGGAGGATTCGAGCGCCGGAACCAGGCGGCCGCCGTTAGAAATCACGATGGCTTCATGTCCCTCCCGCACCAGAAACGCCGCAACTTCCAGTGTGCCTCGCTCGACACCGCCGACATTGAGTTCGGGGAGGATTTGGATAACTTTCATGGCAGGAAAATGACGGGCACGGCCTCCCGGCGTCCGGCTTTCTGCAACACTTTGGAGGCTCCGGCCGTGAGGATGAAATCCAGCGGCAAGTCTGCGGACGAATCAATGGCGGTAATGGATTGTTGCAAGGTTTTTCGATCCGCTCCAAATGACACCCGATGAACACGCGTGGATGCCGGCAGCCAGCATGGCAGCGCCTGCTCGTTTGTTAGAACGGCTTCATACACCACATCCGAATGAATCCATGCTGCGGGGACACGCCACACTTCCGGCACTCCCGCCAGCCATAACAACCCGCGGTGCGGCTTGCCGCCGCGTCCGGTATCCGGCCCTAACCAATCACCAATCGTCCGCTGCTTGCGAACGGAAATTTTCCAGCGCTCCTGAAACCAGAACACATCCACCGGAGCGAGTTTCATCGCCTGCTCAAGCGCCACCATGCAATGCTCCGTCGTTGGCGGGGCTTCAACCGGTAGAAAGCGTGCGGTCCATTTCCCCGGCTTCACGGCGGTCATGGCCAGCGCCAGCACCGTGCTTTTCGAGCGTCTTGCCAGCAGGCTTGGTAGCGGACTCGCCCGCGTCAGCCGCCCGAAAAACCGCACCGGCTCACCTTGTTTGCCCGCCCGCTGGTCTGCTAGAATACCCACAATGCCGCCCTCTCGCAGAAACCCCGCGACATGCAGCGGATTGTCACGCTTGGAAAACATCCGTGTCCCATCCGCCTGTCGGCGCGCGAACACCCGCGCGTCTAACAATGGATTGTTGAGTGGCCGGTAGAACGCGCCGGCCCGCGTACCTGCCGGAAAAAAATGGATGAGGCGGCTCAGGACCTCCCAGTTTCCCATGTGCGCGAGCAGCAAGACGACGCCATTGCCTCCACCGAGCGCCTCCTCGAGGAGTCCGAGGTTTTCAATGTGAATCACGCTGGCGAGTTTTTCCGGCGTGAGCCGGGCGGTATGGGCGGCGGACATCAAATTACCCCCGGTGCGACGAAAACTTGCCTTGGCCATGCGCTGGAGTTCGTCCGCATCCATTTCCCCGGCAAACGCGATCCGCAGGTTCCTCAGAATCACCTTGCGGCGCAGCGGCATGAAATACCAAACCAAGCCGCCCAACGCTTCGCCTAACCGAAACACCCATGCCCCGGGAAGCACGCCCGCGAGTCCTTCAATCAACGAATGCCCGAGACATTCCAGCCGCCATTGCAAGAGCTTCGGTGGGGTTTTCAGTTTGCGGCCCATACGTCCTGGATGAATTAAAGTAACGATTCAGAAATAGCAGCGTAGCTGGTGCCTCTGGCGCCAGTCTGTGCACCCAGCGTCTCGCTCCGTGGCGGCAGTCACATAATTGATTGAATTCAATATCATACCTTTTCCATCACTCAGGTGTATCAGGCAGCGGCCCCTTGTCTAATGGGTTCCAGTCCTGCTGACAAGACCGATGGTGTGAAGTTAAATCACAGTGCTTAATCTCAGCTCCCCCTGCTCTCTGTCGATCTTGATCCGGAATTCAATTGCCGCAACGACCCGCCTCTCTTCTGTTGCCTGTTCGCCTGAAGTCCCTGAATGCGTTTCTATAAAGACCTAATCCTCCATGAAATATCGGATTTACATTCCGGTTTTCCATGGTAACATTCATGCAATTTCCCTATCTGAAATGCTCGCGGTCCTGCCCACCTTGTAGGCGGGAGGTTCGGCAGCCGGTCGGGTTTCCCAAGTAAAACGGTGGCAACGAACTCAACAACAGAATGAACCGGCACCCCTGCCTAACGAATTACAGCCCTGCCAACAAGATCGATGCTTCACGCTAAACCTCCCAATATTCTCCCGCTTGCCATGCTCAAGCAACAACGTGCCGATCACCTGCTGCGCCGGCTCGGCGATCTCTATCCGGAAACTTCTATTCCGTTAGACCACAAGGATCCTTACACCTTGCTCGTCGCCGTCCTGCTTTCGGCCCGCTGCACCGATGTGAGGGTCAACCAGGTCACGCCCGCATTGTTCGGCCGGGCCGCCAACCCGCGCGCCATGATGCAGGTGCCCGTGGATGAAATCCGCATCCTCATCCGTCCCTGCGGCCTCTCACCGCGCAAGTCCGCCGCCATTTCCGCTCTATCAAAAATCCTCGTCGAGCAACATGCGGGCGAAGTCCCTGCGGATTTCGAAGCCTTGGAAGCGCTGCCCGGAGTCGGCCACAAAACCGCGTCGGTCGTCATGTCCCAGGCCTTCGGCGTGCCCGCGTTTCCGGTGGACACCCACATTCACCGCCTCGCAACCCGTTGGAAACTCACGTCCGGAAAAAATGTCGAACAAACCGAGCGTGACCTGAAAATGTTATTTCCGCGTGCGTCGTGGAACCGCCTGCACTTGCAAATGATCTACTACGGCCGCCAACATTGCACCGGCCGCGGCTGTGACGGAACCACCTGTTTGCTCTGCCGTGAACTTGCAATATGCTGAATACCAATAACTTGTGAATCTATCAGCAAGCTGAGGCGGCCTCACGCTCGAGTTTTTCCAGCCATACCGCGAGCATGGCGACGTCGGCAGGTGTGATGCCCGGAATGCGCCCGGCCTGCCCGAGGGTGGCGGGTCGGACCTCCGTAAAGCGAATCTGCGCTTCCTTCTTGAGACCCCGAAGGGCCGTGTAATCGAGACTCTCCGGCAGACACCGGCCTTCTTGGCGCACCATCCGCTCAATCTGTGTCCGCTGGCGTCCCAAGTGTCCTGCGTATTTGATATCCGTCTCGATCAATGACCAAAGTTCCCTCGGAACCTCTTTGAGCAAAGTCTCCGGCAGCATGTGCCAAAAGTTTTCACTGCGCCGCAACCACTGATCGAGCCGCATTCCTTCATGCATCGCCTGGCGCACCCAGCAATCCGCCTTTGCCAGCCCGGCTAACTTTTCCTCCACCCGCCTGACCCGTTCCCCACCCACCAGCCCGACCGCCGCCGCTTTGGGAGTCAATCGAAGATCGGCATTGTCCTGCCGCAACAACAAGCGGTATTCCGCCCGGCTGGTGAACATCCGATAGGGCTCGGTGCAGCCACGCGTCACCAAATCATCCACCATGACCCCAAGATACGCCTCGTCCCGTCCCAGTACCCACGCGGGTTTTCCCAATACCTTGAGCGCGGCGTTCGTCCCGGCGATCAGCCCCTGCCCTGCCGCTTCCTCGTATCCAGACGTGCCATTGATTTGTCCTGCAAAAAAAAGCCCCTCGATTTTACGAGTCTCCAAGGTCGGCCGCAATTGGGTCGGCGGACAGTAATCATATTCCACCGCATAGCCGGGACGCAGAATTTCACATTTTTCAAGACCCCGGATCGAGCGCAAAAATTCCAACTGCACCGAATAGGGCAGCGAGGTGGAAACCCCGTTGACGTAATATTCCAACGTGTGCCGCCCTTCCGGCTCCAAAAACACTTGATGCCGCTCCTTCTCCGCAAAACGAACCACCTTGTCCTCTATCGACGGACAATAACGCGGCCCCACCCCATCGATCACCCCGCTATACAACGGCGATTGATGGAGGTTTGCGCGAATGATGTCGTGGGTGCACCCATTCGTATAGGTGATCCAACACGGCAATTGTTCCATGTGAAACGTGGGATCTCCCCAAAAATTGAGCGTGAACAAATCGTTGCGAGACCGCACCAAGGTGTCCGCCATGAAACTGAACTTCGGCACCGGCTCATCACCATGCTGGCATTCACACTTGGCAAAATCGATCGACCGCCCGTTCAAACGACAGGGCGTGCCGGTCTTGAAGCGCTCAACCGCAAAACCGCAGCGCTTCAATACTTCCGATAGATCAGAAGTGCCGTCCCCCATCCGACCGCCTTTTTCCTGACGCAGGCCGACATGCATGAGCCCACCCATAAAAGTGCCGACACTCAAGATCACCGTCTTGCCTGCAAATTCGATGCCGAAAGAAGTCGTCACACCCATGATCCGGTCACCTTCCAACCGAAGATCCAACACGTTCCCCTGATGCAACTCCACTCCCGGCATCGCCTCCAACTCCCGTTTCATCCGGAACTGATAGGCCTTCTTGTCACACTGTGCCCGCAGAGCCCGCACGGACGGCCCCTTCGAGGCATTCAACAGACGCCATTGAATGCCGGTGGCGTCCGTGTTCAGGCCCATCACCCCGCCCAACGCGTCGATTTCCCGAACCATGTGGCCCTTGGCCAGCCCCCCAATCGCCGGATTGCAGGACATCTGCCCGATGGTGTCGAGATTCTGTGTGAGCACGGCCACCTCACAACCCAGCCGGGCCGCAGCCATCGCGGCCTCAATCCCGGCATGACCGGCACCTATCACTATCACATCATAACACTTGGGATATCGGAACATCGTGAGACGCGAAACATAGTGTGCCTCCGCCGTGACTCAAGCGTGGAAACCACCGCAAGGCGTTCCACATGGAACAATCACTCGCCACGATCCAAAATTCCGGCCGTCGCCCGCGGCAGCAGTTCTTCCAAGCGAAACTCCAAGCGTGACGAGCGGTTGGCTAACAGCACCCGGGGTACTCCGAATTCCGCCAGCACCTGACGACAAGCCCCGCAGGGAGAGATCGGCACCCCGCTATCGGCAACCACGGCCACGCCGAGAAACTTCCGTGCCCCAGCCGCCACCGCCGCGCCGACGGCTACCTGCTCGGCACAACGGGTGAGACCATAGGAAAGATTCTCGACATTGCAGCCGACGAAAACCCGGCCGTCATCGGCCAACAGGGCCGCACCCACCGCAAATTCCGAATACGGCGCATAAGCGTGTTCGCGTGCCTGCCAGGCCGCCTCCACCAACAAGTTCCATTCCATGCAGTGCAGTCTAAGCACCGTTGCAGCGCGCGAACACCAAAAAATTCCCGTGTCATAAGGAAATATCCTTGCCTCCTTGGGACATCTCTGCACTTTGGTCACCCACACTTCTCCACATCGGCACACGGCCATGCCCAACATCGATCACCCCATCCCGGTTTTCCCGCCTGAATCATCCCACCGCCGCTCATGAATCGCGCCAACCTTTCCTCACTCGACTTCGCCCTCTCACCCATAAACCAAGGCCTCACGCCGGAGCGGAAAATCGAGCTCTTCGCCCAGATGGTGCGCATCCGCCGCTTCGAGCAAGCCAGCCTGAAATATTACCAAAGTGGGAAAATCGCCGGCTTCCTCCACCTCTACATCGGTCAGGAAGCCGTGGCCGTCGGCACGATTTCCCTGGGCGGACCGGATGATCACTTCATCACTGCCTACCGTGACCACGGCCATGCCCTAGCCATAGGCATGAGCATGAATGAATGCATGGCGGAAATGTTCGGTAAAAAAACCGGTTGCTCCAAAGGTAAGGGCGGGTCGATGCACTTTTTCGCTCCCGACAAGAATTTCTGGGGCGGCCACGGCATTGTCGCTGGACAGACCCCGCTGGGCCTCGGCCTCGCTTACGCACTCAAATACCTTGGCCGGGAAGGTTGCTGCCTCTGCTACCTCGGTGATGGTGCTGTCAACCAAGGCACTTTCCACGAGTCCCTCAATCTCGCCGCCCTGTTCGAAATCCCGGTGGTGTATGTGATCGAAAACAATGGCTACTCGATGGGTACCTCTCAGGGACGGTCTTCGTCTTACACCAGTTGTCTTGCGCAGCGGGCCGACGCCTACAACATCGCTTGGGACGTGATCGACGGCTCCAACCTCTACGAAGTCCGGGCAAAAACCCATATCGCCATCGAGCGTGCCCGCACCCAGCACCGGCCTTCCTTGCTTGAAATCCACACCTACCGCTACTATGGACATAGTATTGCGGACGCCAATCACAAGAAATACCGCACCCCCGAGGAGATCGAAAACCACAAGCAAAACTACGATCCGATCTCCGTTTTTCGCCGCACCCTCATCGCCGAAGGGATCCTCACGGAGGATCGTGCGGCCGCCCTCAACCAGGCTGCCGCAGATGAAGCCGCTGCCGCCGTCAAATTCGCCGACTCATCGCCTGCTCCATCGCTGGCCGACATCCGCACCGATGTTTACTGGGAAAGCGACCACGCAACTCCGGCTTCCAAGATCGGCCGCCATTTCTTCGATGATTGAGACACCCCCCCCCAAATCCCATTCCCCTAGCCGCCATGTCACGCATTCTCACCTACCGTGAAGCCCTCCGCGAAGGACTTGATGAGGAATTGGCCCGCGACCCGAACGTCGTGCTGATAGGCGAAGAAGTCGCCCAATACAATGGTGCCTACAAAGTCACCGAAGGCCTTTGGAAAAAATGGGGGGATCAACGCGTGCTCGACACGCCGATCTCTGAAGCCGGCTTCATCGGCATGGGCATCGGGGCCTCACTGCTCGGCGTGCGCCCCGTCATGGAGTTGATGTTCTGGTCGTTCCACTCGGTTGCCTTCGACCAACTTGTCAGCAATGCCGCCTGCATCCGTTATATGTCCGGTGGCCTGTGCCATTGTCCCATCGTGGTGCGTGGTCCTGCCAATGGTGGTACCGGGGTGGGTGCCACGCACTCGCACACCCCGGAAGCTTTGTTCGCCGCTTTTCCGGGTCTTAAAGTCTGCGCTCCCGCAACGCCGGCAGACGCCAAGGGTCTCATCAAAACCGCCATCCGTGACAACGACCCGGTTTTCGTCATGGAAAACACCCTGCTCTACGGCACTTCCGGCGAGGTGCCCGATCCCGCCGACGGAGATTTTCTCGTTCCACTCGGATTGGCCGACATCAAGCGCGAAGGTTCGGACGTTTCACTGATTGCTCATGGCCGCTCGGTCATTCAAGCCCTTGCCGCTGCGGACATCCTCCAAACCGAGCATGGGATCCACGCCGAAGTCCTCGACCTCCGTTCGATCCGTCCACTTGATCAGGACGCCATCCTCAAGACCGTGAGGAAAACCCACCGCGTGGTGCTGGTCGATGAATCCAAGCCCTTCGGTGGTGTTTCCGCGATGGTGGCCATGCTCATCCAGGATCATGCCTTCGATGACCTCGACGCGCCCATTAAACGGGTCTGCTCCCTCGATGCCCCTGCTATCTATTCGCAACACGTTGAGTATGAACAACTTCCAAATCCTGGAAGAATCGTTGGGAAGGTTCTATCCATGGCCTGACATGGTTGCGGATGCAGATTGAATGACCCTCATCTTTTTCATTGCCAAGCGGCTTGGTTTTTCTAGCATCGTTCGCATGACGAAGCATTTGATTCTTGCCATTGCGGCTGTTAGTGTTGCCGTGGCACTGAATTCCTGCTGTTGTTTGTTCTGATCTTCTTATCTAACCAATCAAAACACCATCCCATGAAACGACTTGCTGTTCTCTTCTTCTTAGGTGCCATTGCGCTCGGTTTTTCTTCGTGTTGCTCGATGTTCGGCAACTCTACCAGAGCCACCACCCACACGGAAACCCGCCAGGTCAAAACCTGCGGATATGACATTGTGACCGAACGGGTCGTCACTCCCGGTGATGCCAAGAGCGGCAAGGGTGGGATGGTTCAAACCATCGAGAAGAAGGTTCCGCGCTACAAAACCGTAACCGTCACGGTGCGTGATTTTTGCGGCAAATGCAAGCAGCGGTATTGCCCGAAGAAGGATTGCTGTGGCACCACTTCCGAATCCACCATGCGGATGGCAAGCGCACAAGGATCCGTTGGAAGTCCCAATATCGGTTTGATTCCAACCATGCGCGAACTCCCTCTCGCAACGAAAAATGTCACTCCTTGAGTGAATTGCCCTATCATTTTGAAGCGCGGAGGAGCATCAAACTCCCCGCGCTTTTTCGTTTGCATTGCCATATCCACCGATAAAAAGACTGGAATTCGCCACGCGTTTTCCCATCCTTTCGACACTTCCCCATCCCATGATGACTGTGAATATAGACATGCCAAAACTCTCGGACACCATGACCGAAGGCACCTTGGTCAAATGGCACAAACAAGTCGGCGACAGGGTCGAAATCGGTGACATTCTCGCCGATATCGAAACGGATAAAGCCACCATGGAAATGGAGGCTTTCGACGATGGTGTTCTGACGGAAATCCGGATCCAAGCAGGCGACAAAGCCCCGATTGGCACGATCCTTGCCGTTCTCAACGGCGATTCCGAGGGGGTGCCTGATGGAACGCCTGCCCTTGATGCCCCCACACCACAAGCCACCGCAGTACCACCTGATGACAAACCCACCGCAATCGCGGCACCTTCGGGCGGCAATTCTGTGTTTACCGGCAAACGTGTCATGGCGTCGCCCTTGGCACGTAAGGTCGCGGAGGAACTGGGTGTGGATCTCACCTTGATCACCGGCACCGGTCCCGCCGGTCGCATCACGAAAATCGACGTCGAAACCGCCGCCGTCCCACCCACCCGATCCAAACCTGCGATATCCACCGAGGCCGCCGCCGCCGTGGCTCTTGTTGCATCACTCAAAGCAAAAACCATCGCTGCGCCGCCTGTCGTTGCAGTGACGGACGTGCCTGCCATCGCCAATGCCGGGGAAGAACTCGTCGAACTCAGCACCATGCGCAAGGTCATTGCCTCGCGTTTGCAGATCTCCAAAACCACCATCCCTCATTTCTATCTGCATCTCGACGTGGATGCCGCCCCACTCATGTCGCTCCGGCGTCAGGTGAACGAACAAGCGGAAAAAACCCACGGTAACAAATACTCCGTCAATGACTTTGTCCTCAAGGCGGTCATCGACGCGGCTCAACTCGTCCCGGCGGTCAATGTTTCCTACACTGAAAGCCACATCATCAAATTCAAACACATTGGCTTGTCCGTGGCGATCGCCGTGGAAGACGGCCTCGTGACGCCGGTCATCAGGGAAGCGGAAACCAAATCGCTGCTAGTGATCTCGCGAGCCGTCAAGGATTTCGCCGCCCGCGCCAAAATCAAAAAACTCAGGCCCAATGAATTCGACGGCGGGACCATCACCGTGAGCAACCTGGGCGTCTGGGGTATCGAATCATTTGACGCCATCATCAATCCTCCACAAGCAACCATTCTCTCGGTCGGGGCGGCCATTGAAAAACCCGTTGTCAAAAACGGCCAGGTCTTCCCCGGTCTGCGCATGAACCTCGGCCTTGCCTGCGATCACCGCGTCATTGATGGCGCCGTAGCCGCACAATTCCTATCGGAAATCAAGAAACTCCTTGAGAAACCAGCCCTGATGCTCCTGTAGTACTCCTTGAATGCCGCCGGGAAATGAATCCCAGGAATGAAATCGCGTCCTTGTGATCTGGCAGTTTCCTGCCATGGATGATGAATACATCTTTTTTGACCTTATAAGATCTTCTTCTTCATAGTGTGAGTAATCTTTGGAAAGAGACGTTCCTCATGATAAGATGCGCGGTTCCACAGCAAGAACAACTTGGGCGGAACGTCTCATGGAGTCCGAATGGATCCCGGCTCCGCGCTTCTCTGGTGATTTGTACCCGGTTATTCCGAGAATATTCCCAACCCATTCCCGGGTTTTGAGGAGGACGTGGATGCGTCCTCACTACCCATCCTTCCTGATAAGGGTTATGGGGCTCCCAAACCATCGATTTTCCAGCCCTGCCGATAGGACCTGCGCAACAGTGCATTGGCATCACCGGAGTTGGTGATTTTGAGCGCCTGCGAATCCCATTCCAGTTTGACCCCCGGCGTGCGAGTGGCGACGGTGCCGAGTATCACCGCCTCGGACATAGGACCCGAAATTTCAAACGGGGACTCGCAAGGCGTGTTGTCCAGAATGCTGTTGATGAAAGCGTGGTAGTGGTTTTCCCCCTTGACCACCGGGCGTGCCTCGGCGGCGAATTTTTCCCTGGGCAGGAGTTGCGGGCCGCTGGAGTGTGGCAGCAACAACGCACCATTCTCACCGAGGATCAGGGCGGCCTCTTGGGGGAAACGTTCGCCCGGATAGAGCTTGCGGAATTCCTCCGGAATATAAAAATCCGGCTCCACACCATCAAACCATTCCACGGTCAACGGCTGGCCTCCTACTGTTAGGGCGTTGCCGGGAAAAACCCATGTGATGTGGTTGGCCCGGGCCCACAGTTGGGCGCGCAATTCCGGTGAAGCCATCCATTCCTTGTTGACGCGGGCCTGGATGCTGAGCGGTGCCTTGAGATTCAGGGCTTTCCACGGCGCGCTGAAAATGTGGCACCCGATATCACCGCTCCAGCCGGTGCCGAAATCCAGCCAAGTGCGCCATTTGCTAGGATGATAAACATCCGCCGCATACGGCCGCTCTGGCGCCGTGCCCAACCACAAATTCCAATCCAACTGGGCCGGCACAGGGGCGGGTGGCGGCTTGGGCATATCTAACCGATAGGCCGCGCCGGAGGCCCGGTTGGAGCACAGATAGACATGTTTGATTTTGCCGATCACGCCGGCTTTCAGATACTCCACCGCCATGCGGTCACCGCCGCCGGACGCATGCTGGTTGCCTAACTGGGTTTTCAGTTTTTTCTCCGCAGCCAATTGAGTCAATGCGCGCACTTCCGCCACATCGTGACACATCGGTTTTTGGCAATAGGTGTGTTTGCCCGCCTGCATGGCCGTAAAACAAATGGCGGCGTGCATGTGATCGGGGACGGTGGCATTGATGGAATCGATTTTACCACCTTCCTTGGCGAGCATCTCGCGCCAATCCCGATAGGGCCTGGCGTTGGGTACTTCCTTCATCGCGCGTTCCAGATTGAGGGCATCCACATCACAGATCGCCACCACATCCGTCCGCGGGTGCTGCCTGAAATTATTGAAATCATTGAACCCCATCATCCCCCCGACGCCGATGCAGGCGTGTTGCAGACGTCCGTTGAGGTTGGCCGCCCGGAGAATGTTAGGGGCGGCAAGGGCTCCGGCGAGCGGGACCAGGCTGTGTAGGAATTGGCGGCGGGTGGTTTGCATGCTTATTTCTCCCATATTTCGAGTTCATGGATGCCGGTGCGCGAGTCGCCTTCACCGTTATGGGTGAAGACCACGCGGATCTTGCTGGTGGAGATCGGTGGGAATGTCACGGTGTTGATCATATGGGCGGCGGGTTTTTCCGGGTTGGTGGATTGCTTGGGTATGGCCTTCCATTCGGTGCCGGTCCAGCCTTCGACGACATAACCCTTCGGTTCCCGGACACCACCGCCGTCGGAGAAGATATATAATAGCAACCGGCCCACTTGTTTTTTGGCCCCGAAATCCACTTCGAGCCAGTCGCTGGTGTTAGGCGATCCCTGGCAGGTCCAACGGGTCATCGGTCGCGAGCGATGGCCGATCTTGCCATCAATCGCGTTTTCCGGGTTGTCGCCGGTCTTGCCGGAGAACGAGGCGCTGGCTTTCGGATAGCTATCCTTGTCCTTGGGGTTTGGATTGAACGCGAGATTGCCGGCGGGCGGACGGACCGGAACATAGGGGCGGACGTCCGGTCCCCATGCCTCGATTTCAGTCATGCCGGATTTCCTGCCAGGGGCGTTGACGAGCGAAACCCGCAGCTTTTCGATTTTGATCTCCGGGAAGCGGATCATGTTAGGCATATGTCCGGTGGGTTTCGCAGGAGTGCGGACTTGTCCCGGAACCGGTTTCCACGGGTCCTGGCCTGTAGCGTATTCCAACTTGTATTCGGCGGGTGCGGCGATGGGTTGGCCTTCGCCGTCATCCAGCAGATAGAGCTTCACTTCATTCACCGCACGCGGGGTGCCGAGGTCAAGCAAGAGCCAGTCTGTTTCGTTAGGGGATCCGGCGCAGGTCCAGCGTTGTGGCGGGTCGAGGTGATACCATGCGGTGTTGCCGTCATGGGCCAAGGCGAGCGAGGATTTCGGTCCGACAAACGAGGCGGTGAGGCGCGGGAAGCAATTGCCGTCGTTGTTGACCGCGTGGTTGACGCGGACCTCCTTGTCCAGCGGTACTTCCTTGGCGGGCGGCAACTTGACGGAGAGTTTGACGAGGGTGGGGGATGCGCCGGCTTTCTGGCCGTCTATCAGCACCTGCAGGCCGGCACCCTTGCCATAGCGTTGGCCGGTTTTGTCCCACACGATGGCGACGAGGTGACCGCGATACGGGATGTTGTCCATGGCGAAGTATTCCCACTCCGCAGGGGCGAGCGGATCGATGGTTAGGGTATCGCTGTCTTCCACCTTGAGGCCGGCGAGACCGGTGATGATGAGGTCCACGAAGCCCGAATGGAAGTAGTGTTCGCTGCGGTTGTACATGTCGTGACCCTTCCACGAACCGGTGAACGGGTTGAGTGCTTCGGCGATGTAGGGTTTGCCATCCTTGCGTTGCGAGAGGGCGAAAATCCGCAGCAATTTATAGTAGTCGGCGCGAGACACGTGTTTTTGTTGATAGTTTTGCAACAGGTTGGCGAGGCCCTTGAGGGTTTGGGTGGTGGCGAACGGCCACGACTGGCCGCTCCACCAACAGCAACCCGGCGATAACAGGAACAGCGGGTCGTTGCGCTCGGTGGTGGTGGGACCGTAATCCGCATAAAAGTATTCCGGATCCATCAGGAATTTCCACGCCGTCTCGAAACCGGCGTCCGGCATGTTGAAGCTCCACGGCACATAACTCGCCTCCTCGCGGCCTTTGCCGCAGCCGGCGAATTTGCCGGTTTCATAGACGAGCGTGTTTTTCTTCACGACATTTCCTTCCTTGTCCTCCTCATCATTGCGGAACATCGGAAAGAAGAACTCGCGCTTCGGATCCCAGAGTTTGGTCTGAACCTGCTGCTTGAGGGCCTTCGCCTTGGCCAGAAACTGCTCGGATGTCGCTTGGTCGCCAGCGAGTTTGGCGATCTGGGAGATGGCCATTTCGTCGGCCCACATGTAAGCGTTGAAACTCGGCCGGTACGAGGGAGCGCCGCGCAGGATGTCCTTGGTCTGGCGGCTGGCGATGTTGAACTCCATGCCGTCGTCATGGCCGACTTGCCAGAACATGGCGGCGTCGGGAACCCAGCTCTTGGCCTGCCAGCCTTCGAAGTTCTTGATCAGGTCGGGCAGCAGGTCGGTGATGAACTCCTTGTTAGGGTGCACGAGATGGGTGGCCCAGGCGGCATCGGCCATCCAGGCGGAATAGTTGCGCGGTTGGGCCCCGGGCGTGCGGAACCAGTAGCGGGCGTAATCCCGGCTGTAGCGCGGGTTGCGGATCCAGCGGGCTTCATAAAACTGGTGGCCGGACGGGCAGGAAATCCCGCCGTAGGCACCCGACCAACCCGGCCGGCAGATGAACTCGGTCCATGAATATCCCGAGTTCTGGGAGCCGTAGGTGAGATGCTTGGTGACCAACTCCCAGCGGTAATAATAGGTGGTGTTGAGTTCCTTGTCCGGGGTGTCGAGGAACGGGATGTTATTGTCAAACCAGCCGAAATCGCGGTTGTCCCAGAACGTCTGGGCGTCAAAAAGTTTCTGGTGGTCGAGGACGGGGGCTGCGGGCAACGGGGCTAACAGCAGCAGGAAGGTGGCGGCAATCGGATGTTTCATATGGCTGGTGGGCAGGGTTCGGCGGGTGATCATCGGTGGCGGGTGAGGAGGCGAATGCGGACGGGCACGTGCATCCCGCGCACTCCAGCATACGCGGCGCTACGGCATATCATTTCACTCGTTTGCAAATTGATGCATCCGCTGCGCGATCTCGTCTACAAGAACAGGTCCCGCAAGGACCGCGAGTCTCCAGACTCGCATGTGGTTCCGCAAGGACCGCGAGCTCCAGACTCGCATGTGGTTCCGCAAGGACCGCGAGCTCCAGACTCGCATGGAGTCAAGGAATCACCCGCACGCGGTAGAAGCGACGGGAGTGGGTGCTGGCCGCCTGGTCGGTCGCCTGCAGGTCAGTGCCGTTGCCCGTGAGATCCGCGCCGAGGGTGATCCATGAGTTCAGGGCGAGGGTATCGCTGAATTCGACGCGATAGGTGATGCCGGAGGCGCTCGGGAATGTCAGGCGGAAATCGCGGTTGATGCCGTTCGGTATGAAAGCGGTTTGGGTGATGGCGAGCCTGCTGGCTGGGTTTTTCGGATGGGTGCCGGCGAGATACTCCTGGAGATTGGTCATGCCATCGCCATCAGTGTCGGTGTTGGGATTCACTCCGATGGCGTCGAAGTAGTCGGTTTCCCACCAATCCGGAAGTCCGTTGGCATTCGTGTCCACGATGTTGAGCAGATTCAGGCGTCCTCCGGTTCGCACTTTTCCGCTCAGGGCGGGGACGGGAGTGATGTGATTGAGCACCCGTGCCACGCGTTGGGTGACGCTTTCTCCAGGGAAGTTCATGGCGGCGAAGGCGACCGCGCCGGTGACATGGGGAGCGGCCATCGAGGAGCCATCCAGGTATTGATAGATATTCGCCGGAGCCACCGCATTGGTCAGGGTTACCGGCGTGTTGACCCAGGCGAGCAGGCTGGCACCGTCGGCCTGGGAAACCGAGACGGCGGGGATCCAGATGCCGGGTGCGCCCAGAGTGCCCAGAAAAGCGCCTGCTACGTTGTTATAAATGATGGCGCCTTTGGCCCCTGCGTTCATGGCATTGGTCACCTTGGTGGCGAAGGTTTCCGTGCCGCGCTGGATCAAGGCGATGTTGTTCCGCACGCCTGCCGGAAACTCGCCAGCCGAGTTGCCGGTGCCGCAGTTGATCAAAGTCGCGGTGATTCCGGGGGTAGTCCCCGCGTAGTTCATGCCTTGCGCGGCATAATTGGTGGCACCTTTGGTGACCGCGGCGCTGGTGGTGGCGATCCAAGTGGGAATCAAAGAGAAAATATTGGTTCCCGGAGCGGCAAGATCGACGGTGGTGGCGCCGTAGTTGGAGAAGCCGGCGAGACTATCCGTCTGGGTGCTGGCCGCGACGACGATCATGTTATTGCGTCTGTAGTTGGCCGGGTAGGTGGGGGTGGTGTCGTTGTCCGCGGAACTGTTGCCTGCCGCAGCACAGAAGATGATTCCGGTGTCGCCCGCCGCCTGGATGGCCGCGGATTGCGCGGAACTGTATGATACACCGCCGAAGGAGGCGTTGATGGCCACGATGTTCACGCCGCTAGTCCTCATCATGGCCGCGTATTGGAGCGCCTCGATGATTGCGGAACTCAAGAAATACGTTCCGTCGTTGGACGCTTTGAGAACCATGATGTGGGCTTTGAAATCCACCCCGATGACGCCGAGCGAGTTGTTGCCCGTGGCGGCAATGGTGCCCGCGATGTGGGTGCCGTGTTCGCTCGAATCAGCGATATTGGAGTTGTTGTCGGCGAAGTTGTAGCCATGGACATCGTCGATGCGGCCGTTGGCATCGTCATCGAGATTGTTGCCTGCCGCTTCTCTGGGATTAGTCCAAAGGTTGGCGACGATATCCGGATGCGTGGTGTCCAGGCCGGTGTCGATCACCGCGACCACCACTTCCGGGGAGGTCTTTCGGGCGAGATTCCATGCGCCGGTGAAGCGGATGTCATCGCCGCTGGTGCCGGGGGTGAAGTTCACGGTTTGGCCGGTGTTGTTCAAACCCCAGAGATTGATGTAATAGGTATCATTCGGTTGGAGTGTTGCCGCATGATAGATATAGTTCGGTTCGGCAATGAGGACATCCGGGTCGTTCTGGAATTGTCGGATGAGCGCGGCGGTGGATTGGGTGGTGGAGCGGACGACTCCCATTACGTGTTTGCGATGGTCCGAGAGCCAGGCATAGTGTTTGGCAAACTTCGCGGAGTGGCGGGCGGCCGAGGTCTTCGCGGTGTTGAGGGATGCGCTTGAACGCCAGGTGACAATCACCTCGCCCTCCACAAATTCACTGGCGGCTTCAGTAACATCGACCTCGCCCGCAACCAGCACCAACGCCATAGCCAACCAAATCCGGCGGGCGCGGACCTTGCAGGCAACCATCCCGCAGCCTGGTGCGAATGTGGATTTCACGCGAGTCACGACGCAAAGCTTAGCACACAACAGGGAGATTGCGAACAAAAACCTGCCGCCGGGCGGGACGCTCGGTGGAGATCTGATTGTGATAGAGAGACATGGCGTTCGGATTCAGCGAGGCGGGTCGTCTGCCCTGGGACGGCGATGAAGTGATCATCCTGAAACATGATATCCATGCTTTCGGGTATTACTGGTTGGGAGATTGACTTTGATGTGATTAAAGGTCCTGCGACAATCCTGAATGTCAGCCAGTTCAATGCGGGTGATACTTTCAAGCTGGTTTATATCATTGGCAACCATACGGATGCGATAGAGGCTTTTGCCGAGGCCATGCATTTCACAACCGTAAGATTGTGACAACCGGTTTGCCCGGCGGTGCCACGATCATGGGCGGCATGCGCGGACCGTCAAGCGACCTTGATCCTGCTCCCGCCTTCACGGGCGGATTGATAGATCGCCTCGATCAGGGTTACGGCCTTGCGCGCTTCCGGGCCATCGACCATGGGCGGGCGGCCTGCGCGAATGGCGGTGATCGCATCCTCGAAGCAACGTTGATGGCCAAGCGCGTGGATGGCCTTCGGGTCGTTGGCTCCAAGGCCGCGGGTGACGTCGCAGGCCAGCAGAAAGGCGCGGATTTCCTCGTCTTGCGGTGCCGGTTCGGCAAAATCCCACACGCGGAATCGCTCGTCTGTTAGAACCGCCGTGCCGCGGGTGCCACACAATTGGACTTCGGCCGGGAGGCCGGTGGACGACCAGCAGGCGGTCGAGCCTTCGATCACGCCACGGGCACCGGAGGCGAATTCCAACAACGCCACGGCGGTGTCCTCGACTTCGATGTCGTGGTGCGCGAGGCAGGCGACGGATGCGTGGACGGCGGTGACCGGTCCGGCGAGCCACAGCAATTGATCGATGGTGTGGATCGCCTGATTCATCAGCACACCGCCGCCGTCGAGCGCCCATGTGCCGCGCCAGATGGCGGAATCGTAGTAGACTTGGCTGCGCCACCATTTCACGGTGGCTGAGGCGGAGACGAGTTGCCCGAAGCGCCCGTTGACCACGGCTTGGCGGAGGTGCTGGACAGCCGGATGGAAGCGGCGGTTGAAGATGCCTGTTAGAACGACCCCCGCGGTATTGCAGGCGTGGATCATGGCATTGGCGCGGGCGGTGGTGACTTCGAGTGGTTTTTCGCAGATCACGTGCTTGCCGGCACGGGCGGCGGCGAGAGCGGGTTCAAGGTGGGCGCCGGAGGGCGTGGCGATGGTGACGATTTCGAGGTTCGGCGTGGCGAGCAGCGCGTCGAGCGTGGCGTGGGGAACCGCACCGGTGGCGGCGGCGAGAGTGGCTGTTTTTTCCGGATTGGTGCCATAGACGCCGAGCACACGGCAGCCTGGGATGGCTTGGATTGCGCGGGCGTGGATTTCCGAGATATAGCCGCTGCCGATGATGCCGAAATTCATGCAACCGCAAGCGTGGCGATTGCCTGGGAAGGTGACAAGCGGGAAGTGCGGAACTAGCTAGCAAGGCTTCGCCTTAGACCCCAGAAACCAGAGACCAGAGACCAGACAGAAAACTTGACCTAACTACAGCATGTTGACTCTTTCAAGGATTCTAGCAGTAAAAAGGAATACCCCAATGCCCGAAATCAGCCGATTCTTTGAATGGAAGAGAAGCTGGCATGGCGAGGCCGTTGAGATACCAGTATCCGGGAGCGGCGATCATGACACTCGTGATCGGCATCGGCATGTCGGCGCGCAAAGTGGAGCGCACTTCCTGTTAGACGTACCGTGTGGGATCTGCGAAGATCGTGTTGTTGAGTGTTGCGCCGCGCACGATGTAGCCCTTGGAGCAGAGGAACTCCACGATCTCTGATGTCGTGCCCGGCTTGGTCTGCAGAAACGCCTCGGCGCAGATCGCCGCCGGCTTGTATTTGGCGAAATCAAGCGTTTTGAGTACAGCAAGGTCGAGCCCCTCGATGTCGATCGACAGGAAGTCGGGCGCCCTGCCGCCGAGGTATTGTTCGATCATTTGGTTGATGCCGATGAGCGGGATCTTGAGTACCTTCTCGACCACACTCTCGGCGTACCCCTGCTGCCGGAATTCGACTTGCTCCTTCGAGAACGTGTTGAGCATCGGGTGCTGCTTGAGCACATAGTAGTCGGCCTCGGCCTGGTCGGTCACGCCGACACCCGCCGCGACGACGACGTCGTTCGGACGGCGCGACTTGAGCCGTTTCACGAAGTAGGGATTCGGTTCGACGAGCACGCCGTGCCCGCCGGTTTGGTACAAGAGGTAGGTGGTGCTGGCCGCCACCGGGTCAGCCGCGCCGATGTCGAGATAGACGGGTTTGTCGATCTTGAATGTTTTATGCAGCAGGTCGGTGACGGTCAAATCCTCGCCCTGCTGGGCGTATGAGACGCGTCCCTCGGCACCCAATCCATGGCCCCATATGCGACCGCTTGTCAGCGTGCCCCCAACACCAGCGGCGACACCGCCAGCCGCACCCACCACGAATTCACGACGTTTCATAGTTCTCGATGAATGGGGTGGGAGGTTGCGACCGTATTCATGGGATGATTCTTCCCGGTCAAAGTAACCCCCCCGCCCGCTTTGCCAAGATGTTTCGGAAAATATCTGAAGGTGCCTGTTGCCTCCGCGCCCGTCCTTCGGGCTGCCCTTGCGGGCTGGCTGTCTCGCTTCGCCCGGCTCTATGCGGTTCTTGTCCATCGACTCGCAGATTTCTCCTGACGTTGCGCGCGGGATTTGGGTTGCAGCCAGGCTTGCCGGCTCGCAATGCACGGCTCTTTCACCGGGTCGGTCACCCTTCCCGAGTTGGCTTCAGAGGGTAGTCTCTTCATTTTTCACACGTTTTTCCTAGCAAGGTCATCCTTGGCGGACTAAAAGCCTCACATGCAATGGCCATGGACGTAGTCTGCCCTTCCGGGTGGCCTTTGCATCCAAAT
This sequence comes from Akkermansiaceae bacterium, assembly GCA_903888515.1. Lineage (GTDB taxonomy): Bacteria > Verrucomicrobiota > Verrucomicrobiia > Verrucomicrobiales > Akkermansiaceae > Luteolibacter. The sequence goes on from CAISTY010000070.1 coordinate 27,058, forward strand.
CAGTCTCTGTGTGTTTGATCCAATCAAAACACAGAGACTCAATAAATGGTAGCTGTACAAATCAAAACCTGAATGGAAAGGAAAACAGAGATGAGTAAAGAAAGTAAGTGCCCGGTGACAGGCATGACAAAAAAAACCATTGCCGGCGGCGGCACGTCGAATCGCGACTGGTGGCCCAATCAGTTGAACCTCAAGATTCTTCATCAGCACTCCGACCTGAGCAACCCGATGGGCGCGTCGTTCAACTACGCTGAGGAGTTCAAGAAACTCGACCTGGATGCCGTTAAGAAGGACCTCTATGTGCTGATGACGGACTCGCAGGACTGGTGGCCTGCCGACTGGGGTCACTACGGGGGGCTCTTCATCCGGATGGCGTGGCACAGCGCAGGCACTTACCGTATGGGTGACGGTCGCGGAGGCGCTAGGTCCGGCTCCCAACGCCTGGCACCCCTCAACAGTTGGCCGGACAACGTGAACCTCGACAAGGCGCGCCGGTTGCTCTGGCCGATCAAGCGGAAATATGGCAAGAAAATCTCCTGGGCCGACCTGATGATCCTCGCCGGCAACTGCGCTTTGGAGTCGATGGGCTTCAAGACCTACGGTTTCGCCGGCGGGCGCGAGGATGTCTGGGAGCCCGAAGAGGACATCTACTGGGGCAGCGAGGACACCTGGCTTGGCGACAAGCGCTACTCAGGTGACCGCGATCTCGAGAACCCGCTTGCCGCCGTGCAGATGGGCCTGATCTATGTGAACCCCGAAGGACCTAACGGCAACCCCGATCCGGTCGCCTCCGGCCGTGACGTCCGGGAGACCTTCGCACGTATGGCGATGAACGACGAAGAGACCGTCGCGCTTGTCGCCGGAGGGCATACTTTCGGCAAGTGTCATGGTGCCGGCCCCGCGTCCCATGTGGGGCCTGAGCCCGAAGGCACCGGCCTCGAAGAGCAGGGCCTCGGCTGGAAGAGCAGCTTTGGCAGCGGCAAAGGCGGCGACACGATCAGCAGCGGCATCGAGGGTGCCTGGAAGCCGAACCCGACCCAATGGGACATGGGCTATCTGAAGGTGCTGTTCAAGTACGAGTGGGAGCTGGTCAAGAGCCCGGCCGGCGCAAATCAATGGCTGGCCAAGGACGTGGCCGAAGAGGACATGGTGGTTGACGCGCACGACCCGGCGAAGAAGCGCCGGCCGATGATGACCACGGCGGACCTGTCGCTTCGCTTTGATCCGATCTACGAGCCGATCGCGCGGCGTTACCTGGCCAATCCCGAGAAGTTCGCCGACGCCTTCGCCCGTGCCTGGTTCAAGCTGACGCATCGTGATATGGGTCCCCGCTCGCGCTATCTCGGCCCGGAGGTTCCGGCGGAGGAGCTCATCTGGCAGGATCCCATCCCCGCTGTCGATTACAAGCTGGTTGACGACGGGGACACCTCCGCCCTTAAGGCCGGGATTCTGGCCTCCGGTCTGTCCGTGTCCGATCTGGTTTCGACCGCCTGGGCATCGGCATCCACCTTCCGTGGTTCCGACATGCGTGGCGGTGCCAACGGCGCCCGCATTCGTCTTGCGCCGCAGAAGGATTGGGAAGTCAACGATCCCGCCCGACTGGCGAAGGTGCTCAAAACCCTGGATGGCATCCGGAGTGCCTTTAACGGCGCGCAGTCCGGTGGAAAGAAGATTTCGCTGGCGGACCTGATCGTTCTGGGCGGATGCGCAGGAGTCGAACAGGCGGCCAGGAATGCCGGTCACGATGTGACTGTTCCCTTCATACCCGGACGCATGGACGCTTCGCAGGAACAGACCGATGCGGACTCCTTTGACGTACTCGAGCCCAAGGCCGACGGTTTCCGCAACTATCAGAAGGCCAAGTACGCCGTATCGGCCGGAGAGATGCTCGTGGACAAGGCCCAGCTCCTGACGCTGACGGTACCGGAGATGACCGTTCTCATCGGCGGACTGCGCGTCCTGGGGGCGAATTTTGCCGGGTCCCGGCATGGCGTCTTCACCAAAAAACCGGAGACACTGACCAACGACTTCTTCATAAACCTGCTTGACATGGGCACGACGTGGAAGGCGGCTTCTGAGGACGAGGACGTGTTTGAAGGGCGTGATCGCAAGACGGGAGAACTCAAATGGACGGCGACCAGTGTCGACCTGATCTTTGGTTCAAACTCTCAGCTACGGGCAGTGGCCGAAGTTTACGGTTGTCATGACTCCCGGGAGAAGTTCCTGCACGACTTTGTTGCGGTGTGGCACAAAGTCATGAATCTTGACCGCTTCGACCTCGCCTGATCGTCGCATAAACGTCTTCGAGGGCTTCTGACAGGCCGGCAAAAAACGCCCGGCCGATCAGGGCTCCGGGAGTAGTTAGAGACAATTGCCGCGCGCGGTATGACAAAACGATTCGGGTTGGGAGAATCCGTTTGACGGGGTATATCCCACGGCCATACTCGACTCCATGAACACCACTTTGCAGCGATGGGGCAACAGTCAGGGCGTGCGTTTGCCCAAGGCCCTGGTGGATGGCTTGGGGGCGAAGGTCGGCACTCCGGTCATGCCCGATCACCCACACCTAGGGGTTAATGCGTTGCACGTTATACAGAATGGAGGCAATTGAGATGAGCATGATTCGTTGGACCACAGGAGGGGCAATCGCACTGGCCGTGTGCGTTGTCGTTGCACTTGCCGACCCGGAACGACCCACCACGCCGATATCCAATGCAAGTGAACCCGCGACGTTCCAGGATCCCGCGGTACCACTTATCGCGTTGCCCGCGAACTTCGCTTCCCGTCGCGAGAAAAAAGAGGTCAAGCTCGACCACAAGGGATTTGCCGAAGTAGCGAATATCAATGGTCCCGGGTGCATCCGGCATGTCTGGTTCCTTACGGTGAACAATCAGGACAAACTCACCCTCGAGATCACGGTCGATGGCGCGGAGCAGCCGCAAGTTCGGGCACCACTGGGTGCATTCTTCGGTGTGATGCAGGACCGGGATCCGTACTTTATCGACTGCGCGGCCTTCACCGTTCTGCCGAACCCCGAGGCAAGAAAGAAGGATGCTCGTATTCCGGGTACGCCCGGGTACAACCTGTTTCTTCCCATCCCGTTCAGCAAGTCCTGTCGGATTCTCGTTCATGGCAATGAGGGTGCGTTCTTGGGCGCCGTCGTGGACTGGCATCGGTATGAGGCGCTCGCGCCATTAACGCCTTACCGTCTCCACGCAGAGCACAAGCGTTTCGCAACCACCCCGCCTCGGGGCGGTACCATCGAGATGGCAAAAGTCACTGGCAGCGGCTTTCTCGCCGGCTTTGTGACCGGCTACATCCAGAAGGAAAAGAGCGATATGGTCTTTCACACAGGAGGAATAAAGATTCTTCTCGATGCCGAGACGGACCCCTACACGATCCAGGGCAACAATGTGGAGGACGACTACGGATTCACGTGGGGATTCAACGACCATCAGACCCGTTGGATTGGATGCCCAACCCATGAAAACCGCGGCCGCAAAGATCAAGATGGAGTTTTCTACCGCTTCTTCGGCCCGGACCCAATCGCGTTCCGTTCATCGATGACTTTCCTCGCGGGAAGTCGCGGAGACGACATGGAAACGGTTGTGTACTACTATAAGAAGTGATAAGAAGTGCGGCAGTCGCATGGGCAGGTGAGTGATGGCGCTCTTTGAAGCGTTGTTCGGGATATGGATGACGGATCAGGGGGCGAGGAAGCCAGCGGAAGGGCAGGACGCCAAGAACATCCTGGTGGGTCATGCGCTTGAGAGGAAATTGCCTGGCCAAGGCTCTTGTATGTGCCTTGACTGTGTCGGTGGTGGCAATAGGGTGAACACATGACGCGTGTGGTAATCCAGATTCCTGAAGCAACTCCAGTCGCCTTGGGTTTGAATCCAGAGCGGCTTGGGGACGCGCTGTTGCTGGCTGCGGCGGTGCAGTGGTTCGAAAGCGGCAGGCTATCGAGCGGTGCGGCGGCTGAGCTGGCCGGATTGCCCAAGCCGGTGTTTATGGAGCGCCTTGGAGATTTCGGCGTTCCGGTATTCAGGCAGACCGCGGAAGAACTTCGGGAGGAATTTGCAAATGCCTGAGGTCGTCTGCAACACCACGCCTCTTCAGTATCTCCAACAGCTAGTATTGCGATCAAGCCAAGAGCAGCACCATTGAATCGTCAACAGCATAAGAATGATGCGAAAGATCCGAAACCAGAGTCGGATCTTATGCGATCAGCAAGAGCCATCGCTGAACTTCAGAAATTAACGAATGAATACAAAAAGAGTAATGAAAAATAGTCAGAAAATTCAATGTGTTTTATGTGCATTCTTTATGTTGGCGCTAGTTTATGATCATGCTGATTGCCAGTTAGTTCTTTCACCAACAAGTAGGCTGAATAAAGAACAAATAAATAAATTGAACGGGCAGAAAATACAAATTGGAAAGGAGGCATTTCATGTATTTGATCAAGAAGCGTTAATGGAAAAATCATTGGTCATTTTGAATAATTACAAATTGCCGCTTGCGACCATGGAAAGTGTATCCTTGGAAGAGGCTTGCGAATTCTTGACTTTGGCTGTACGTGATTTTTACGCGCAGCTTTCGGAATCAGAGGTATTATTTAAAATTAGGTGTGATGAGCAAATTGCGAAAAAAAAGATCCGATTAGTCGGTAAAAGTTTATTATTAAAGGACATAATTAAATCAATGGCAGACCAGACAAAAAGCTCCGTTGACTGTTGTAGGTCCCGAGGTGATTTTTGTGGAAACACCTGCAATATTTAAGTAAATGTACATGGTGCGCACCGATTTATCACTCTGGGGTCGGTTCCCGCAACGTAACATTTTGCTCTGAAAGTGTTTGCGGCAAACTATTAAACGCCCCTCTAAATCGCAATGATCAATTGTCAGAATGATGATAAAGCAAACATGCAAACTCCAGATTCTATTTGAGAAGGTCAAGGCAAAGCCACGGTCTCAACGGTGGCTTGTGACAATTGGACTCACGGTGGTCTGCGTCGTGGTGACGCTCTCGACTGCCGGAGCGGTGCAACCGACACACCAAGAGGCTTCGGCACCAGAGAACGCCCAGGCTTTGCCCGCGGTGACCGCTGCAAACGTTTTCAAAGCGCCGACCACCTGCGCTGAGCTTTGCGCTCTCTCGCCCGGGAATTTGGCGAAGTGTGACATCGCGCTGATGAACCTGCTCTGTGCCGAGGGATTGCGCGGCTCGGAAACCCTGAACATTTCCGGGTGCCTTGCCACCCTTGACTCATGGGCCGGTCATCTGAAAAACGAGATTGAGCGCAACCTCTACCGGTATCGCGCGGATCCCGGCAGGTTTCAGAACTGCGAGGGCCGCTATCGCATGGGCATGTTGGTCACGGTGCTCAAGCAGGATATGAAAGTCCACTACGACGATGAGCGCTCAAATGATGAGCCGGCAGAAGCATTTTTTGCCGATGCGGGCAGTGTGTTTATCAATGGGATGCTGGGGCCGCGCCGCGCCGGCACCTGTGGCTCAATTCCTGTGCTGGTGGTGGCGCTGGCACGAAGGCTCGGCTACCCCGTGAAGCTCGTGATTGCCCGCTCACACACGTTTGCCCGCTGGGATGACGGCAAGGACCGCTTCAATATCGAGGCAAGCAATGGCGGCGGTATGATCGAGCATCCCGACGACCACTACCGCACCTGGCCCAAGCCCATCACCGAGGAGATGATCGCCGTGGAGGGCTATTTGAAGTCCTTGTCGCCATCAGAGGAACTCGCCGTATTTCTCCAGACCCGTGCCGTTTGCCTTTTTGTCAGCGGTCGAAAAGACGAGACCAAAAGGGTTTGCCGGAAAGGCCTGGAATTGTTGCCATCCTCGAAATTATTTAAGTTTGCCTATTGACCCTACAGCCATGAAAACAATCACACATATTCTAACAATACTGATCGGATTTCTGTTGTCCACGGTCCCTTGCCACGCCTACCGCGACTTGGAAACGGGCGTGTTCCTCAGCCGGGACCCCGCTGGCCAAGTGGATGGGCCGAATGTCTATACCTACGTCCGGCAAAATCCGTGGACAATGTTCGATCCGCTCGGTTTATTTACTGGTTTTGAGTTTGCAACCCAGCACATGACTGCGAAGCAGGAAGTGGAGGTTTTCACTCAGACCGCAAAAGCGCTTCCTGTAGCGGTGGCTGCAACGGTGGCTGTAATTGCGACCAGAGGAGCCATACTTAAACTCGCCCCCCGAATTGGCGGAGCCTTAATGAGACCTGCTGGAATGGCAATCGCTACAGATGCTGCTGTGACAGTTTCAGAGACGGTTTCTGGAATTGAAGGCCCGGGGGAGATCCTAAACATGGGGGATATGGTGCGTGTGCCTGCCCAAGCGGCGATGCGAAATGCTAACAAGATCGCTGAAGTGGTGGAAACAGGAACAGACCTCGGTGCCCCATCAGCAAGAGTGACCGGAACTATGGCCAAGGCAGAAGTCGCTGCCGTGAATGGCGAAGGACACTTGGTGCGTTTCGGAAAAGGCCCCGAAACGGCTGAACAGCTGGCGGAGCAGGCAGCAAAAGCAGAAGCTGCTGGGTTTCCTCACGGAGTTTCAACCCGCCTTAAGGACCGGGTTTCTGGATCAGACAAGGCCCACCGTTCGGCACCAAAATCATTGGTCGAGGAGGTATTTGACGTTCAGCAAACTGGAAAAGACCCGCTTCACCACACGGTCGTTTTGCCAAAGCCGGTCACAGAAAATATCGCGGATGAATTTAACAAGAAGTTTTCACCCAAAACGGGACAATAGCCATGACTGTATCGAAGCAAAATGGACTCGAATGGCATGATGGTTGGTTGGCATCGATCCTGCATTTGGATGATGGCACTGTCTTTGCAGCTTTTGCCTTAGCAGTTAATTGGGATCAGTATCGTGTTCGATTTGGACTGTGTCCAATTTCCCAAGAACAGGCGGGTTATTTGGTCCGTCAACATGCAACCAACGGCTTTAGTTCTGAGTTCAACAAGACTTGGCAGAATACTCTTTCGGAGTCTCCTTTGTATCTGATTGATGAAGTCCCGATCGAAGGCACTGTAATTCATTGTGTCGAGGCAAGTGTGACACAACGAGAATGCATTAGAAATTGTCGTTTGCCTCTGGTTGAGATTGCATCATCGCCAGAATCTGTTCTCTTTTGGTTGCTTGAACCGAAGTGAACCCTCCAAGCCAAAACCAATAGCGAAGGCCATTCCAAACTTTTTGCAAAATGAAGTGTTGCGGGCCGAATTGATATCGTATGGGATTCGCAAATCGACATCGTCGCTATTTTGCTGGATTGCCACGCTCTCATCGGGTTTGGGTTCCGGTTTCATCGTAGTTTCGGCGCTGGATGATGACGACGCCGGAAGTTGTCAGACGCCATGGGGCTCCGCCCCAAACCCCGGGATTTTGTGAGGCATGGCAGAGGACTCAAAATGCCGCGCCCATGACTTTATGTTGCCGCAAGCGCCTTGGTGGTCGAGTTGGAAGGCGGCGGGCGCGTTCTGCTCAGCGACCCGGCCCACGTCTGAATGTCAAAGGTGGCGCGCTACCGCCGGGAGCGCATGCCGAAGGAATGGGAACGGACCGACCAAGAACAAACAGTCGGCGAATCCCGGCATCAAGCGTTCTCCCTGTTTGGCATGCGGCCTGCGTCGAGGCCGCGCTACCTTCACGTAACACGAACCGACATCATCGACAATGACAACGTGCCGCACGAAGAACTTTCCGCTTCCCTCCCGGCCGCCGATCCGCTATCAGCCATTCAAGCAATGACCGCCGTCTTGTCAGTACCTGAACCAACACTTGAACCGCCAGAATGCGGTGGCAGGGACCCCGGCGATGGCGACTCCGACCCCGGTTGTGGGTCGCTTCGGCGTCCGACGCGTCCCAGGGCTCCGGGACCCCGGAATACCGGTAACAGACTGACCCGCAAACAGTTAGGTAAAGATCGTCCTAACTGGAAAATGAACCATGTAGCTGACTACGGTTACAGATATATGGATCCGCTCACCGGCCGCTGGCCATCCAGGGATCCGATTGGGGAAAAGGGCGGGATGAACTTGTATGGTTTCGTGGGGAATGATGGGTTGGATAAGTGGGATTTTTTAGGCAGAGAGCCTGCACAAGACAAGCATGTACCAGCGCCAGATGAAGCCACTCAAAAAAAGGAAGCGGACGACATCGGCAATAAGCTTGGCGGCCTATGCAGCAATGAAAAATGTCTTGATAGGTGTTCCAAATGTACAGTGGATGACTGTAAGAAAGAAGCGAAAGTGATCGCTGAAGCATATGTAAAGCGTGTTTACGCATTACGCAAGGGGACCCCGAGACCGCCTCATGACCCGACTAGCGATATTCAGTTTGGTTGGTTGTGCTATGAGTGGACAGGACTGACCATGAGAGCTTTCGAAGGCTTAGATCTAAAATGCTGGAAGATAACATGGGTTGGAGCTTATGGAAACGTCCCACATGGTAATCCGCCGCAGCAGGTATACCACAATTATATTTTCGCATCACTTGGCTCACCATCATCCTATCGAGGACCCCGTAAGGATTGCGGCAAGATCCTGGATCCGTGGAAGAATGGAAGCCCTGACGTCTACGATGCTGAAGATGATGGCCCTCGTGATCACAGGTGGAACTACATTCATAGGCCTTATAATATGGGTCAGCGGTGGGATGGTAATGCTTGGGTTAATGAACCATATTCTCCAACCATCCCCCCGGAATCGGATGTCCCTAAATAATTGGTATCTAGCAATACATAACGCACATGATGAAATTATTTCTATTGGCACGTAATCAATTTTGGGAATTCCTAATTCTGGCGATTTTAGGATTTATCCTGTTACTCGGGTGCAAAAAGAATCCAAATCAAGGTATCAAGCATCCTGTGGTTTCCATCAAGAGATATCCTCATGATAATATGGTTGGTAAAAAGATGGATGCTCTTATTGCCGAATTCGGATTACCGGATGGGATTTATCCTAGGTCGAATTTTCAAGTAATCTGGCAGGGTCCAGATGCCACGGTGGCTTTGAATTACCTGAAGTATAATGAGCGCGTTTTTGTCAGCTCTGATTGCACAATCGTTTGTGTCTCACCAATAATTAAATAGATGGTAATCTTGCTGCCAAAACCTCCAGGAATGTTTGGGGCCAGTAGTATCAGATTCAATCAAGAGTTATTTTAAATTTCTTTTGAGGCTGGTTTTTGGGCACGGTGAGCCGGGCCAGGGCGCGAGGGCTTTTTGGCCGGGTGAGGTTCTGGGCCTGCGTGGCGTGCTGGCTGTGAGAGTGACAAGGCCGAACCTCAATCGATTGCGGCTCACGGCTTTGAGGGCGGCAGCGCGACGCTCACAGGGGGGTATTCCTTTGGTTTATCCTTCTTCCCTGAATCAAAGTAAGCGGTCACTGGCAGGCCACTAGCTGGACGACGGTGGTTCCGGCGGCGGTGGCCGGTTGCCAGCGGGAGGGCAGCATGACGCCGAGGTCGTCCCGGTTGGTCATGGCCGGAACGGTCGGAGGCGCGGGCTTGACAGGGCATGTCCGGGATGCCATGTTTCGTGCGTGAAAGTGAAGACGGTCAGCTTCGAGAAGATGCAACGCGACAAGCGCAGGGCGCGGTTGCGGGACGAGCGCCGTCTGGCCCGCGGCGAGGTGACGCCGGAGCAGCTCGAGGAAGAGAATTCACTCGTGCTGATGAACGCTAAAATCACCATCCCCGATTTCTGCCAAACCTTGGAACGCTATTACGGCAAATGAATCCGGAGAGGGAATCTCCTCTGGAGTCGGAGATTGGTGAATTTGCGGAAATATTGAGGCCC
>CAISTY010000071.1 GCA_903888515.1 Akkermansiaceae bacterium
GTAATTTTATCCCGAATCCGCCTATTTATGACACCTGCAATGCGACGTCATGCTCCTGGTGATCGTCGTTGAGGGGGAGGATGTTGCCCGGCATGGGCTGGCCATCGACGGATAACAGATGGGTCTCCACGGCATCCGCGGCGAGGCGGCTGACCGTGATGTGATAGACGGTCTGGCGGTAGCGGTAGTGGATTTTGAAGGTGGGCCAGGATTCCGGCAGCAGCGGATTGAGGCGCAGTTGATCGCCTTCCAGATTCAGGCCTAACAATGTTTCAACGAGCAGTTGGTACATCCAAGCGGCGGATCCGGTATACCACGTCCAGCCGCCGCGGCCGGTGTGCGGTGGCACGGCATAGACATCGGCCGCGACGACATAGGGTTCGATCTTGTAGGTGGCGATTTGTCCGGCGGTTGCGCCGTGGCGGACGGGATTGAGGAGATTGAAGAGATCCCATGCGTGCTGGCCATCGCCCATGAGAGCGAAAGCCATGGTGGTCCAGATCGCGCCGAGTTTGGGGTCAGTAGTGAAATTTTCGGACCAGTCTACAAGTTTGCAATCATGTTTGCTAGACGCGATGTCCGCAAGCCACCTTATTCACTTCTCAAGCTTTTCGCTTTCCGCATCAAGCGCCCGCTCGTGTGCTGCCAGGGCCACCGCTCTTTGGCGTCGCGCAGCCGACGGTGGATCAGCGCACTGACATGTTTAGTGTCCTCGTCTCCGGAGTCAGTCCCCGCAGTGATACAAAATAGGCTTGACGCAGGGTCGCCGCTTGACCGCTTGCGGTCCGGCGGCAGAGGGACGCATTTGGAATTCTATCAAATTAAATTGTAATTTTGAAGGACCCCAACCACCAACCATGCCGCCACAAAAACCGCCGCCCGAAAATCCACCGACATCCTCCCAGCGCCGATCCATCAGAAAGGCCATCCAGACGACGTGCCGGAAACGCTCGCGTCCCTGGAGCGAGTAAGGCTGGAACTTGGCTGGGAGCCCACGGTTTTCTTCCCGGATGCGCCGGTCGTGGCGGAAACCGGCACCTTGGAACGGCTGCCCGACAAGTTTTCGGGATGACCGGCAGCGTGGGGAGGCTGCCACAAAACCGCTGTTTGCTTTACACTTTTTGGGGGTTACTTTACCCCAAACCGGGGGTCAGAAATAACAGGTTTTCCGAGAGAGTCAAAACGCTGAATCCCATACGGCTCTATGGGTTTACGCGATTTGGCCCTGCCGTAATCCACCCGAAAACACCCGATTTCCGCGTCGAGGACGCACGTTCTTCGTTTAGAACGCGGAGTGAGCGTTAGCGAGCTTGGAAAAATCCGGCGCAGCCCTGAATGGCATGGCCGGAGGCAATTTCACGCTTGGAATTTAGGATTTTCCACAACAAGCACCTTTCACATGATTTGGATGGGGGTGGGGAGACCCGAGGACTTTGTCGCCCCGCTTAATAGATTTTCTGTACACTATCAACGGGTTGCGACGCGTTCAAACGCTCGTTTTATTGCCAATCTAGCAATTCGGTTCCGTTAGGCAATGTCGAATCAGCACCACCCCTCCGGTGCTGTCACCCCAAAACCAGTATGGACAGATTTGAAAATAAATCGACCTTCACGGCTTTTCCCCTGTTGAATTTTAATCCTTGGCAAGGCGGGCCATATTGATTTTTTTGCCTCCGCAGATGACCGCCATGGCCAAGCAAGCACTCACCCTCAAATCACTGGAACGGATTGTTTTGGCTCCAAGCGGGCAGCAGTTGGCAGAGGCGTCCTTGGCGGCATTGCGCGAAGTTGTGCCGGGGGACCATTTTTCCGCCATCCTGTTCAACACGGAGGACCACAAAGTGGAGGACTATATGTTAGATAAAGGCTGGCTCGCGTCCAATAACCTGTCCTGGCGACACGCCCAACAAAGACTCACCGACCACCCGTTAGCCAAAATCGTGCTGTCCCGGCGTCGATCCATGGCGCTGGTGCGAAGCAGTGTGGTTGCGGATTCGGCCTGGAAAAAGACCTGGATCTACAATGAATTCGAGCGTCCGCTGGGCGTTGAAGACATCGCCTCGGTGTGTCAGATCACGGCACCCAATCAGATGCTGATCCTGTCCTGCGGACGCAGCCGGGGGTTTTCCGACGGTGATCTGACTTCGATCCAATGCTTTCAGCGGGTGCTCAATGGCTTGCTGGCATCTCGTGTGGGCGATCGCTTGGCTAACAGTTCACAGCAGGAGATGGCCGGCGGCGTGGTGCATCAAAGACGGCTATTCACATTGACGCTCCGGGAGCATGATGTTCTCCACTGGGTGCGTGAGGGCAAACGGGATGCGGAGATCGGCATCATTCTGACCATCAGCGCCCGCACAGTGAGTCATCACCTAGCAAGCATCTATCGCAAACTCGGCGTGGAAACCCGCAGCGCCGCCGCCGTTTTCCTATAGGTCCCGCCGGGCCTGCGTCAAGATTCAGCCGCACTCGGCCTAACCCTTCAACCCGCCGCCGCATAACAATTCAAGTTAGTCGGGAGGATTAACCGCGGATTGCACTGAGGACCACTGAACCCGTGTAATCCGTGTGCCATGTGGGAGGTCTAAGCGGACCCGCCGCCACGGAATAATCGAAATACGTTAGAGACAGGGTTCAATACGGGCGGAATCCTACGCCGAGCCACCCCATATTGGGGAGCATCGTGTTCAATCAAACGCCCGCGGATTCTCCTGCAAGCGGCGCAGTGCGTCAGCATCCATTCGATCCTTTTCCCGGTCCCTTTCTCTGAAGGGAACGGATTCATATTTCAGTGACCTTCATCCCGGCTGTGCGGGCCAGTTTTGCCTGTCTGAGGTCGCAGGTAATGAAATCCCGGCAATGCAGTTCGGCAGCCATGGCGACGTGAAGAATGTCGTAAGACCGGGTTCCAATCCGCAACGTTTGCTCCCGCGAAAGCCCCAACGCCGCCGCCACAACCTTATCCCATGACACGTCGAGCCGCACCAATGTGCCGCGCGCCAGGAACCGCTCCAATCGTCCTTCCCACGCTGAGAGCTCGCGATGTAATTCCGCCTTGCCAGGTGCCGTCCGCGACCTCATTTCCATGAACGCCTTCATGCGCAATCCGTTCCTGATCTCTATCTCATGCAGTGGGCTGAAGGCCAAGGCTGGCCGGCCGAGTCGGCGAAAAGCCGCCACAGCCATTGCTGAGCCGACTTCGTTGGTCAGCATGCGCAGCACGAAACTTGAGTCTCCGTAGGTCATGGCATCCGGGAATCCATCACCAGTTGCGCCGCGGAATGCGTGGAGCAGCGTTCCTCGAGCATGGCATCGAGTTCGTCATCCACAAACTGCTTGTCAGCATCTGCCAGTGCAGGCGCTGTTGCTGAGCGCAGCACCCATAAGGGCTTGCCGTTATCGGTGACCTGCACACTCAGA
>CAISTY010000072.1 GCA_903888515.1 Akkermansiaceae bacterium
AGGGCAACGTGGTTTCAGGCGTCGCTCCGCGACGCGATCCCTCCTGTGGGATGCCGTAAACCGTGGGTTGAAACCCACGGCTACCATCATGTGGTCGCTCCGCGACCAAGATGGTGATCGGGGAGCGGGAGGCCATGCGGGTCGAGACAGCGACGCGGTTTCTGACGTCCGTGGTCGATGAGGAGGACTGCGCCTATTCGACGCAGAAGCAGGCGCTCAATGCGCTGGCGTTCTTTTTCAAGTTGTGGCATAGCTTCGCGACGCATCTGCTGGAAAACGGCACGGATTTGAGGACAATCCAAGAGCTGCTGGGGCACGAGGATATTTTGACGACGGAGATTTACCTGCACGTGGCGACAGGGGCGAATGGCCTAGGTGTGGTGAGCCCGCTGGATCGGTTGACCGCAAGGACAACGATCACTGCTGAAACCAACTTGCCATTTTTGGTTTTCTCGGTGGCACAGGCGAGGCCGCCCAGGCGGATGGCACGGCGTAGGGCATCGGTGATGCGGGCGATTTCAGCGTCGGTCTCGGGCCGAGGGCCGGAAGAGCCTTCCGAAAGTTGTGAGGAAAGACCGGCGCGAGACGCGCCTGGCACGGTCAGCGGCGGGACGCCGCAGCCACTTGGGAGCAAACCCAGTGATTTAGCCTAGAAACAGAAATGGAACCACGGATGAACACATGAATTGCACCTAGCATGTTCATCCGAACACAACAAGTAGGAAATTGCGGGAATTTAAGAAAATCCGTCCCGGAGACCCTCAATCTGTCTCCGACGCCGGATTTCTGACACGATCTGACACTGAGCTTGCCGGGACATGCGGCGGAATGCGGGACCGATGAAAAATGACCTGGCCAATTACCAGGAAATGTGGTGATTCTGACCCTGATGCAGAGTTCCGCCAGCCGTTCCGTCAGATGCATGATGCCGACCTGCCATGCGGGCAAGAGACGGGGTTCAAACCCCACCCAAATCCGCGACAGAAAGGCGTCCGATTCCACACGGATTCCACGCAAAATGGCCGTGAATGGTGCGCAAACCTGCGTCTTTAACCAAACAAACAAACGCAAGAATCCCCATGAATACGCAGAATGACGCGCCATCTGTCGTGAAGACAGATGATGGCGGAGAGGGTGGGATTCGAACCCACGGTAAGTTTGACCCTACGTCCGATTTCGAGTCGGGTGCCTTGAACCACTCAGCCACCTCTCCGTGATTGTGGTGGCAGGAAGATGAGCGGCAGGCGGCGGTTTGTAAAGCCCGCACTTTGGTCCATGCAGGAATAATCGTGCGTTGCCGGGCCGTTCGTGATCGGACTTTTTTCGCTAGTCATGCTTGGGGTTGCAATCTGCGGATTTTCCATCAAGCTTTCCGTCACCAAGATGTCTGCTTTGAATCCGGACGACGTGCTGCTGTTGATTCGCTGTCCCTCGTGTGGCCAGCGATTCAAGGTGGCGGACGACCTGCGCGGACGGACCGTTGAGTGCGGAGGGTGCGAGCACCGGTTCAGGATCAACGATGAGGTGATTGTGCGGGGGAAGAAATTCTATCCCGGCGAGAAGAAGAACGCGAAGATCAGCCGATTTCAGCGGGTTCCGTTAGCCATGGGGCCGGAGGCTGCGGGTTTTGCGGTGATGCATTACGCCGATGCCCCGGATCCCTCGGCCTTTGAACCCATTGCTCCACAGCGGGTGCTTGCAGGGATGATTGGGGTGACCGGCATGGTTTTCATGGCCTTGTTGTTGATCTTCGGGACAAGCCGGGGCGGGATTTTGGACGGGATGACAACGGACAACCGCCTGTTGATGGCAGGATTTTCCGGGTTGTTGGGAATTGTAATGCTGGTTTATGCCAATCCGCGGGCACGCCGCAAGGCCGGCGGATTCGGCCTTCTGATGGGCGCGGGTTTGCTGGCGCTGCCGTTTTTCTTTACGGGGGGATCGGTGCCTCTACCAGACTCGCCGCTTGGATCGGCGCCGGTCCCGCAACAACCCGCGCAGGCCAGTGCTGAAAGCGTGGCGCTTGACGAACTCCGCAACCTGATAGGCACCGCGCCGCTGGAGGCCGAGATCGAACGTCTGGCCCGGGAGGACGCCACCAAACACGCCGTGGGGCTCTGGCTGCGTGGCTTGCGCGAAGAGAACCGGTTTCTGGTGAGGGATTACATACTGCGGGTCACGGACGCGGACCCGCAATCGCATTACTATTCCCGTGGTCGCGGGGATTTTCTGATGGTCGTCACGGGGGTCACGCAATCGCTGGATGAGATGGCGAAGATCGCCTCCGCGCTGGGCAGTTTGGAGAAGATCCATGAGGAAATCTCGGTGGTGGAAATCCGCATCAACAACGAGAGTTTTGTGGGCGGATCGATCGCGAAACTCACCGACAAGGGGAATCCCGCGTTTTATGACCTCAATATGAAGGAACTGGACTGCATCGATTTGGAGCGGGTTGGCCGTGCGGTCCAGCGCCTGGCGGATGCCGAGCCCAAAATCTATCGCAACGACATCACCCGTAAGCTCATCACGTTGCTCGGCGCGCGAGGAGTAACCTTCAAGGGTGACCTCTGTCGCGCGTTGGCGGTGTGGTCGGAGCATCCCGGACCGGCAGGTGATGCCGCACTGCAAGAGGTCAAGGCATTGCTCGCCCGGAAGGCGGAGGTGCCGCAGGAAATGATCTCATTGATCGTGAAGGAAAAAAACCCTGCGGTGGCACCCGTGCTGGACGAATTGTGGATCCGCAATCCGACGCAATGGGAAACCCTCTACGGAGATCTGGGCGCATCCGCCGAGGTGACTCTGATCCGCCGTTTCCCAACGATAGATGGGATGCTCCGGCATTCCGCCGTGCGCCTGCTCGGACGTGTGGGAGGTGCGGACAGCTTGCCGTTGTTGGAAGCCGCAGCGACCGGAGCGGACTCCGAACTCAGGATCCTGCTGCAAAAAGCCACCGCCTCGATCCGCAAACGCCTGCAACCCTGAAATATGCGCTGTTTGCAAGAATTTCAGGATTTGCGCAAAAAATACTTGTCATGGTGAAAACCGAGGCCATTTTGTCGCGCCTCTCGTTTCGCGCCGCGCCGGGATGATCCGGGGGGAAATTTCCGGCCGCGTGAAACGGAGGCACTGGGTCAATCGTATTCCGGTGGGTCGAGCATTTGCCTCACCCAGATGAATCGCCGGAAGAGCACTTTCACCGCAGCGGTCAGCGGGACGGCCAGCAAGGTGCCGACAAAGCCACCCAGCACCAACGACCAGAACAACATCGAGAAAATAACGGTTAGGGGATGCAGGCCCACCGAATCGCCGACGATTTTGGGGGCGGTCACCAGTGAGTTGATCTGTTGGACGACAATGAAGATCCCCACCACACATGCGACGTAGGCCCAAGGGCTCATGCCGAAGGGCGCCGTTCCTTGGGCTTGCAGGTAAGCGATGATGCAGGCGGGAATGAGACAAAGGATATTGCCGATGTACGGGATGACGCCGAGGATGGCCATGAAGACGCCGATCAACAAGCCGTAGGGCAGACCGAATAGCGTGAGGGCGATGCCCACGAGAATGCCATCAATGGCGGCGACAAGCACCTGGCCGCGGAAGAACGAAACGAGATAGCCGTTGATCTCCTGGAGGGTGTCGACGAGTTCGGTTTTGAAGCGCGAGGCTTTGAGCGGCACATAATCGTGCCAGTGGGTGCGGATGGCGGCGGAATCCTTGAGGAAGAAAAACAGATAGACGGGCACCATGATCATGCCGATCACCAAACCCAGAAAGCCGAGTATCTTGGTGGAACCCGCCATCGCCCATTCGCGGACGGTTTTTAAAATGGTGCCCTTGTATTCGAAGAGCATCCGCCCGCCACGGCTGCTCACAAACGAATCCAGGGTCCGCGCTCGCGCGTTTTCGCGATCTAACTGAACCGCGTTTCCGTGCTCGTCGAGTTCGGTCAGCAGCCAGTCGATCAGGCCTCTTGGGTTGCGCTGTTGGAGATCCTGCAGTTCGCGGGCGAGCGTCATGCCGAGCCGTGTCGTCTCATCGGTTTCGAGGCTTGCTTCCGGATCAGTGGATGGGGCGCTGGGATCCTGCGCTCCGGAAGGACCGGCCTGTTGGGACGAGGGAAACAGGTTTTTCAAGGAGCCATGCCCGCGCTGAATGCCCGGAACCACGGCCGCCGCCAGCAGAGCGACCAACGTGAGGATGGCGATGAACACCACCACCACCGACCACAAGCGGCTGAGCCCGCGTTTCTCCAACAATCTAACAACCGGATCGAGCACGTAGGCGATGATGCCAGCCACGATCAGCGGGATGAGTACCGGTTGGAGAAACCCGAAGACCTTGCCGGTGAGCCAGACCAATCCCACGCACAGGACGCCGAGAATCAGAATGGACACCCCGGTGGCGGCGTTCCACAGGGTTTTTTGTTGAAAGCGGGTCGGATAGCGCATGGCGGGCGGGCAGTGCTCAGGCTTATGCCCTAAACCGCCCGGACCACCAACGAAAAAGATCGTCAATGCGGAGCGTCTGCCACGAAATCCGGCAATAGTTTGCCATATTTCATGCTCGCATTGCGTACTCCGGCATGCAATGAACCCGCGTCCTCGATGACCCGGATGCTTTCATTGCGTTCGTCCGTTCTTGAGACCGGGCGGTCCGATCCCGGATGCAATCAACAAAAATCAGTGAAACAAGGAGTGATCATGCAAAGGAATCTATTCCATATGGGCGTCGCGTTACTGCTGGCGGGCAACTGCGCTGGACTGGAGAAGGAGATGTCCCTGGTGACAGGGCAGAAAATCGGCACGCTGGCGGTGGCGGGCAAACTGGACGTGGACCTGCACGCGGAGTTCATGGTCTCGCGTACCTTCGAAAACGACACCGTGCTCAATTGGTATAACTGCGGACTGTCGGGCGGCGGCAAACACACCGCGGTCGGTGGCAACTTCGGCAACTTTGGATTGGATGTGCCAGCCAAGGATCGGGACGCCAAATACCCCCACGCGGTCAGGATCGGCGAGATGACCGCCGTGCGTTTCGACGGCGACGACATCATGATGGGCAACTTCGCCGTCGAGCCGGCTGCGGCAGGCATCGAGGATCTGGCCATCGAAGTCTGGTTGCAGGACGCCCAACCGGCGAAGGGCGAAGTCGTCTTCGGCTGGCAGTCCGACGACGGCAAGGAAACGTCCGGCGCATTCATTTACCCGGTGGGATTCAACGCGTCGGAGAAGCTCCGTCATATCGTGGTCAACTGCACCGCCGCTGTGGAAACGTGGTATGTTGACGGGAAAAAGGTTGCCAGTGGTCCGCGCAAACTTGCCATCACGGCGGGTCACAAGATGGTGTTGGGCGGGGCCTCCGCGCGAACTCCGTCATTCGCCGGCAGTCTCGTGCTGGTACGCTTGCACGAAGCGGCCATGACCGAGGAAGAGATTACACATAACTTCGCGGGCGGCGTGATGCTCGGCACGGAGATGCATGCATGGTGGCGCACGGATGAACCGGACACGTGGTGGGTAAAGGAAGCGGGACATTTCCGTCACTGCGTGGACAAGAAGGAGATGGCGGAGTGGAACGACAAGCAGACAAGCGATTTCCATGCGCGTCTTCCTGCCATGTTCGCCATGGCGGAGAAGCTCTATCACCTGTATTCCGAGCGCATGGCGCTGCGTTCCTCGGTGGTCAGCAACCGCCGCGAGTTCCGCGGTGATGGCATCAAATACAATACACCGATTCAGCCGTCGCATGGCAGTTGGATGGGATTCGACGGAAAGCTCGGCTTTGGTTGGGCGTGCCAGGGTGCCGGGCACATCAACCCCCACGAGCTGGTCCATGGCTGGCAGGCGCAAACCGGCGGAACCATGCAGGGCAATTACTGGGAAGCGCACGCGAATTTTCCGCAGACCTACGCCGGAATCTATCAGACGGTGCCGGCGTCTTTTGTTAGCAGGGTCAGCATGCTCTTTCCCGCGCACGGGCGATCCTACTATCATGATCGTTTGATGTTCGAGCACCTGGCCCAGACCCCCGAGTATGGCCCCATGTTTATCTCGAAACTCTGGTATGACGCGGGCACGGATAAGAACAAGAGCGAGTACCCATGGACCGCCTTCACGAAGTTTGATCCCGAGCCTGCCACGGACCTGGCCTATGAATGGACCCGCATGGCGCAGAAATGCATCACGTGGGACTACGAGATTTTCGGAGACCAGCCCAAGGATCTCTACCGCTCGGATGCGGCGAGAAACAAAGATGAGATCATGCGCTACGGCCGCGTTGTGCTGGAGCCGATCCCCTATGACACGGCGTGGTGGCGCGTGCCGAAAGAGATGGCCCCGCAACAGCTCGGCTATAACATCTGCCCGCTGACCTTTGACGGCGGCCGGGTGACGGCGGAGTTGGACGGATACCTCGGCAATGCCCGCGGCGGCGACTGGCGCGCCGCTTTCGTGGGCGTGAAGCCGGACGGCAAAGCGGTGTATGGTGCCGTGGGAAAACCGCGCGAGACGATCACGTTGGAGACCACCGGAATGCAGGCTCTGTATCTGGTGGTTTGTGCGGTCCCTACGAAGATCATGGAGATCAACATGACCGGCGATTACCGCTCGCTGGAACAAGAGCAGTTCCCCTACAAGCTGAAGCTACAAGGGTGCAAACCGTTAGATATGCTGTTGCCTGAAAAATCCGGCGTGGCAGGCGCACGACACGCCAACGGCGGCGGATTCGTGGCCGCGACCGCGCACGCGGACGCCACCGCATACGTCGGGCCGCATGCCCAGGTGCTCGGGAATGCCAAAATCGTGGGCCAGGCCCGCATTGAGGATTATGCGGTCGTGACCAATTCCACGGTTCGCGATCATGCTGTTGTTAGCGGGCACGCGCGGATCGAGGGCGCGTCCGTGGTGCAGGACTACGGCAAGGTCAGGGATTATGGCCATGTGCAGGGGGGGGCCATTGTCTCGGACCATGCCAAGATCATCGAGCATGGCAGACAGTCCGGAAAGTCCTGTGGCGGGTATGCCGTGATCAAAGGGGTTGCCTGGTCGCACGGCAGCGTGCGCGGGACCGCCATGATCGACGGATCCTACGCCAAAAGCAACGACATCGACAAGGGCAAGTGGTTCACCTGGAACTGGTCCAGAGGAAAGAACGCGGGTGAGGTCGATGAGGAGTTCGGCGGCTTGTATATGCAAATGGGCTTCAACGAGCCGCACGATTGGATGGCGCGCGACGATTTCGGTGCCACTTGGGGATACCTCGTGGGCAAACCGGAGATTGTCGATGGTGCCCTCGTGTTGAACGGCGTGGACCAGTTTGTCGAACTGCCGCACGATGTGGCCGACATGCGGGACATATCCATCAAGGCCAAAGTGCTGTGGCAGGGCGGCGCCGACGCCCGCATTCTGGATTTCTCGAACCCCGGAGGCGCCTGTCTTGCGCTCGGCGTGAAGGACGGAAAGTGCTTGTTTGCCATCCTCAGGAATGGTGAAACCCAGTTGCTTCAAGGGCCGGCTCTCACACGGGACAAGCCGGTGGAAATCATGGTGGTGCTTTCCGAAGACACCGGCACGCTGTTCATGGACGGCAAACCGGTGGCCATCAACAAGAAAATGACATTGAACCCCGATGACCTTGACGCGCGCGAGTGCTATCTGGGCCGCAGCCGCAACGGCGGTTTCTTCAAGGGACGCATCGACAGCATCGAAATCTTCTCGGTTCCGACAAGCGATGCCGTCCCGCCTTCGCCCGATCCCGCGCAGTTCGTGTTGCCGCCCCTGTTAGTTAATCCGGGAACCGTCGTCATGCAGGCAGTGCCGGGCGTGGATCCCCTGGGCAACATCGATTACTACTTTTCCGAAACCAGCAAAAATCCCGGCGGCAAAGACAGCGGTTGGACGAAGGATTCGAGTTATACCAACACCGGGCTGGAGCCGGGAAAGGCATATGCTTATACCGTCAAGATGCGTGATACCTGCGGCAACATCACGCGGCCGTCCGCACCGGTGTCCGTGCAGTGGAACCGCAGCAAGGCGTTCCACAGCGCCGACAGCAAAACAATCGTCATGGAAGCGGAAAGCTACACCCGCAGCGTGCCGGGCAAGGGACAGGCAGCGGAACTCGAGTGGAAACTGTCGCCGCAGCGCGACGGCTGTGCCGGCAAGGGCATGATGGCCGCATTGCCGGACAAGGGCATCCAAATCGATTCGGCCTACGTCAGCCAGTCGCCGCGTCTGGACTATGTCATCGCCTTCCCCGCAAAAGGCAGATATGCGGTCTGGATGCGGACCTGGGGCTCCAATCCGAGTGGGGACTCACTGTACATAGGACTTGATTTGAAGGATGGCAGCATGTTGGATACCGGTAACGGCAAGCTCCGGTGGATCAAACACCGGGGAACCATCAATGTGGACCAACCGGGATTGCACACGCTCAACGTCTGGATGCGTGAAGACGGCACCGCCTTCGACCGGCTGATTGTAACAAGCGATTTGCAGATGCAGGAACCGCAAGGCGAGGGACCGACTGAAAGCCGCTTCGATTTCTGATTCGGCTCCAGCGCCACCAAGGGTTTTCCGACAGGCACCGGCTTCCGCCCGTGGCTCTGACAGCGATACCCTCTAACATCACATGGACGTCAGGATGCGCAATCTGTCATCCACGATTCCAAGAGGGCAGGGGCCGAGCGCCGCATTCGCCTCTCGTTCTTTCAGGTGTGCTCAGTGTTAGGGTTTGCTGTTCTTCTTCGCTTTCCCTTCCTTCGCTTTCCCTTCCTCCGGTTTCGTTTCCTTCGCTTTTTCCGTCCTCTTTTCAAGCGGCCACGGTTGCACGCCGCAGCGGTCCGCCCAAGCCTTCCATTTGCCCACCATCTCTTGGAGCTTCTGCGGTTGCTCGGTTGCGAGATCATGGAGTTCCGTCCGGTCGGCGTCCATGTCGTAGAGTTCCCACTTGGTGGGTTGATTGGCCCGGTACCCGGTAACAATTTTCCATTTGCCGTCGCGCAAGGCACTGTTGCCGTGATGTTCCCAAGCGAGCGGAGCGTTCCGCTGCAGTTCCTCTCCCCGGCATGCGGGCACTAGGCTGACTCCCTCCATTGGCTGAATGCTCTGGTCCTTGAACTGCTTCGGATAGGCCGCTTTGGCAACGTCCACACAGGTGGCCATCAGGTCTATCAGGTGTGCCGGGGTGTTGACCACCGCGTGATGCCGCGACGCCGGGATGCCCGTCGGCCAGTGGACGATGAACGGCGTGCTGATGCCGCCCTCCAAGGCATCATGTTTGTAGCCGCGAAACGGGGTGTTAGACACATTGGCCCAGTCGCGGCCGTAGCCGACATAACTGTCCTCGGGTCCGGGAGTGGCTTCCGGACCAGTCAATACCGGGCGGCCATCGCGCGTCTGCATGGGCGGCCATATCTTGGTTTGGAGTTCGTCTGGTCCCATGACGTGGCAGACCTGATCCTTCGCTTTGTCGGCATTGGAGCCGCGGCCATAACCCTCGGCGCAACCCCCGTTGTCTTGCAGATAGAGGAACAGCGTGTTGTCAAGTTGGCCCTGCCGCTTCAACTCGGCGATCATTCGCCCGATGCCCCGGTCCATGCACTCCACCATCGCGGCATAAACCTCCATGCAACGGATTTCCCATTCCTTGTTTTTCACATTGTCCCAATTGCCCGCCGTGGGGGACATTTCCCAGCGGGGATCGAGCACACCGAGTTCCCGCGCCCGTTTGAACCGTGCCTGGCGCATGACGTCGTAGCCGGCGTCATAGCGGCCCTTATAGCGGGCAATGTCCTCCTCCGGCGCATGCATGGGCCAGTGGGCGCAAGTGTAGGCGACATACATGAAGAGCGGCTGTTTCGCATTTTCCTTGGCGTGATCCTGCATGAACTTGACCGCGTTGTCGCTGATGGCATCGGTGTAATAATACCGCTTGGGCTGGTATTCCGTATCGTTGACCGGGGTGATGAACTTATTGTCGCGGCAAAGCGTGGCCGGATCGTAGAAACTCCCTGCACCGCTGATCGTGCCATAATAGCGGTCAAAACCACGCTGCAGGGGCCAGTTGGCATTACTCGAGTTGGCCCCCCCCCTGGCCGAGGTGACATGCCACTTGCCGGCCATGTAGGTGCGATAGCCGGCGGGCCGCAGCACCTCGGCCAGGGTGACGGCTTTCCGGCTCAGTTCACCCCGATAGCCGTCGTAGCCTGAGTCGCCCTCCATCAAACCGATGCCCGCCTGATGGGAATACAAGCCGGTGAGCAACGCGGCGCGGGTGGGACAACAGCGCGCCGCGTTGTAGAACTGGGTGAAACGCACACCGGCTTTCGCCAGCGAGTCCAGATTCGGTGTGGCGATCTCCGAACCGTAACAGCCGATGTCCGAGTAACCCATATCGTCGGAGAGAATGATCACGATGTTAGTGCGGGAAGAAGGCGCGGCCGTGGCCGCCTGTGCCGTGCTGAAAGCCAGCGCAAGCAGACTGCCAATAGTTTTCATTAGAGTTGTCATTAGAGTTGTCATTAGAGTTTTCATTAGAGTTGTCATTTTCATGGGTTCGTCTTCATGTCGGGGTTGCCAGGTGCATTGACTCCACCGCATCGGCCACCGAGGTGAAGCGGGTGACCGCGCCAAGCTTGGCGGCCACGCCCTCGTTGCGCAAGCGCTCGCGCACCGAGGCATGCGCTTCGACCGCCTGCACGCGGACGCCGGCAGCGGCGAGTTCGTCCGCCAGAGCAGCCAGCGTGTGCGTGCTGTGCAGGTCCACGTAGGGCGCGGCGGAAAGGTCTAACACGACGAGTTTGGGCGGCGTGATTTCGGCCCGCACACGCTCGGCAATCGTGTCGCGCACGTGATCCATGTTGAAATACAGCAAGCTCGACTCCGGGCGGACGATGAGCACGCCGGGAATCAGTTCGTTGTCGGGATGGCGCTCCTGATCGGAGAACCGGCGCGTGCCGGGAATGCGACCGAGAAAGGCGACATGCGGGCGCGACGCCCGCCGGAGCAACAACAACAACGAGAGGATCGCGCCGATCATCACGCCACGCAGCAGGCCCTGGCCGAGCACGCCGACGATGGCCACCATGGCGACGAGGAATTCGGCGCGGTCGCCGTGCCAGAGGTGCTTGAGGGCGGCAGCCTGGAACAGGCCGGCAACGGCGACTAACACAACGGCCGCCAACACCGGTTGCGGCAATGCAGCCAACAGGGACGAGAAGAACAGCACCACCAGCAGAATGATCCCCGCCGCGATCGCACCTGATAGAGGCGTGCGCGCACCGCCGCCTTCATTGACCAGTGACTGCGACATGCCGCCACTGATCGGGAAACCCCGACCCAGTCCGGCGGCCAGATTGGCCGCGGCCAGCGCGAGAAATTCCTGGTTGGCATCGAAGCGGCCGCCATGCTTCGCGGCAAACGTGCGGCCGATGGCTGCGGTCTCGACCGCACCTAACAGAAAACACGCCAGTGCCAGCGGCACCAGGTCGTTGAGATAACTCCAGTGCAGCGCGGGCAGACCCAGGGCTGGCGGACCGTGCGGCACTGCGCCTAACATTTTCACCGCGCGCGGGTCGCCGGGAGCATCGAGGCCGAGCCAGTGGGAGGCGAGGATGCCGCCGACCACCACGAACAAGGCGACCGGTTGGTGTTTCAGGAATCGTTTGCCTAACACCAGCAGCAGCAGCGCGCTGCCGCCTATGGTGATGGATGTTGGATTGGTTGTGTGCAGGAGTTTGAGAAAGTGGCCGCTGTTTTCCCAGAAGTCGCCATGGGAGCCGGGGATGCCGCAGAGTTTCGGAAGCTGGGTGCTGGCGAGAAACAGCGCCACACCGCACTTGAAGCCGACCATCACGCTCTCGGAGATGAAGTTGACGATTGAGCCGGCCTTGGCCAGCCAGGCGATAAAAGCGATGAGCGCCACCAGCAAGGCCGTGCCCGCCGCCAACACGCCGAAGCGGGTCGTGTCGCCGCCGGCGATTCCACCCAGCGACGCGCCGACGAGCAAGGAAATGGCGGAGGTGACCGTGACGGTCGTGTGCCGCGAGCTGCAAAACAGCCAAAACACCAAGCCGCCGAACAAGCAGGCGTAGAGACCCGCTTGGGGCGGCAAGTTGGCCAGCGAGGCGTCACCCAGGCCTGCCGGTAGCAGATACGCCGCCAGCGTGATACCTGCCACCAGGTCCGCCCGCAACCAACTGCGCTGATAGCCACCGATCCATCCGAGGGCTGGAACGAGACTGGTTAGGCGGGATCGAACGCTTTGGCTCATGCGGGTTCTATGCGTGGTTCTTGATATTCACCTTGCAGCCTGGTTCGACGGCGAATTGTTAGAATAATTTTTGCTTGATCATGAGGGGGGCGATTCAAGGATAATGTCAGTTGCTGAGAATGGTGAAGTCGCGGCTCGCTTTGCGTACCAGTGCTTGATCGGTGACGATGACCGTCGCGCCGGGGGTGACCGCATCGTAAAGCTTGCTCGCGAACTCCGGATTGACGCGCACGCGCTTGGCGAGGTCCTCGATCGTGACGCCTCGCCCGCTGGCGCTGGTTACGGTCATCCATTTGCGCGTGGTGCGGTCGGGCACCCACCAACTCGGTTTTTCGCCGACGCCCTCGAGCATGGTAAAGACATGGTCGCCGAGTTTGCCGAATCCGCTGATTTCGGCTGCGGCGCGGCCGATGGGGATGCCATTGCGATATACATAGAGAGTGCTGTCGGCTGCGCTAACGAGGACCGTGATCGGCCCGTCCGGGCTGCGTGAGGGGCGCC
The DNA here is from genome assembly GCA_903888515.1 of Akkermansiaceae bacterium. GTDB lineage: Bacteria > Verrucomicrobiota > Verrucomicrobiia > Verrucomicrobiales > Akkermansiaceae > Luteolibacter. The sequence goes on from CAISTY010000072.1 coordinate 12,772, forward strand.
AGTCGTAAGCGCCCTTGGCGAGTGGTTGGACCATCTCCTGAGTGAAATCCTTAGGGGCGAGCAGCATGCCGGGATTGGCCGCGAGGTGCGGTTGGCGGGAAGTCACGTCGCCAATGACCACCGTGCCGCCTTTCGCCGTGAGCGCGAACAGCAACATCGAAAAATCATACGGCATGCGAATGCAGCCGTGGCTGGCCGGGTAGCCGGGCAACTGGCCCGAGTGCATCGCTATGCCACTCCAGGTCAGACGCTGCATGTTAGGCATCGGCGCGTTGTTATAGGTCTTCGAGTAATGCGTCCGATCTTTCTCGAGGATGGTGAAGACGCCGCTCGGGGTGGAGTGGCCCCTGGTACCGGTGCTCACTGTCGAGCGCCCTACCAGAACGCCGTTCCGATAGACATGCATCACCTGTAGCGGCACACTGACGAGCACCACCACAGGCCCGCTCGGCGACATATGAGGTGCCCACCAATATTCACCAGGCTTGAGTTTGCCGGTCGGTTTGCCGGTAGGCGAACCCTTGGTGTGGAACGATGGCTGCGACATCGCTTCGGCGAGCGGCAGTGCGGCGCAAAGACTGAGGCAGAGGATCAGGATGAGTTTCATACGCAAGAGAAAGTGGGATTGTTAGCGGTGGATGTCAAGGTCCGGGTCAAGACCACGCAGGACAAGAGCCGAGGAAGAGATCAACGCAAAGACGCGTCAACGGACACGATGTGATAGAGCCGCTTGGCGGTGACCACAAACAACGTGTCGCCGACGAGCGCCGGGCGGGCATACAGTGGGGCGTCCATGGTGATTTTCGCGAGTTCTTGTTTGTGGCGCCCGGTTTTGAGGACGGTCATGACACCGTCCTCGTTGCCCACATACAAGCGGTCCCGGGTGAGCAGCAGACAACCCCAGATGGCCGCGTCCGTGGCGTGTTTCCACACAACCGCGCCGGACGCCGCCTCCAGGCACCACACGGTTCCGCCCAGATCGCCGACATAGAGCAGGCCGTCCTGTGCCGCGGGAGTCCCCACCACGCGGCCGACCTCGCGGCAGGTCCAGAGGCGGCGGCTGCTGGTGACGTTGCCCTGGCCGTTAGGGCTCACCGCATGAAGCAACGATGGGCCGTTGCCATGGCTGGGGTCCTGGCCCATCGCGAGAAACACGCGGCCATCCTGATAGAGAGGTGAAGCGATGATGTAATTGCGGGAAAAGACGCCCGGGCGCGGCAGCCATTTGGCATCCCCGGGGTTGCCGTCGAAGCACCAGATTTCGCGGCCGCTGGCGGCGTCGAACGCCCGCAACCATCCGTCGCCGCCGCCGAAGAGCACTTGCGGGTGGCCGTTCACGGACGTCACCACCGGGCTGCACCACTGGCCGTGCAGCACCCGTTCGCCGGGGCCGATGGCGCGCCAGACGACCGCGCCGGTGTGTTTGTTGACGGCGATGAGGTTTGGCGCGCGGGGTGACGGCACGCGCGTGTGCCCTTCGTTGCGGCCGTTGGATGTACACACGAATAACAGATCTCCCGCAGCGGCGACTTCGCTGTTAGATGCCTCGTGTGGAAAGACACCCAGACGGCCACACATATCCAATTCCCAAACGATGTCGGACGAGTTCATGTCCCGGAAGGTTTCCTCTTGGAACGGCAGCGCGTTCTCGCCGTCGCGGAAACCCTGCGTGTCCAAACAGCGGAGTTGGCATTCTGCGGTCACGTAGTAAAGCCGGGTACCCTCGACCCATGGCGCGCTGGTGGTCGAGGGCAGGAGGAATTCCCGCAAGCCGCGCATGACCCGGGGTGCCGCATCCTGCCAGAGAAATCCGCCGTCTTTGGCCGCGAACGCTAACAGCACGCCGCATTCGTCCTGACAGGCCGGATTTCTATGCCGGGCATTGTCGGCACCCACATAGACCTGGCCGCCCGCGACCACAGGACGGCCGAAGGTGTCGTTTCCTAACGGAACGCTCCAGACGATGTTGCGTCCGTTAGCCGTGTCCCAATCGACCGGCGGATTTCCTGCAACGGGCTCCTTGTCAGTTAGAGCAGGGACAACCGGTGGCACAACGGTTGCTGCATCGGGCGGGGCCGGAGGAAATTCGGGTACGGCACCGGTGATCCGCTCCAGCGCCCACGCCACCTCGGCACGCATCGCCGGATCCGTTGCCGCCGCACGCAGCGGGTCAACCGCCGCTGTCGCCTTGGCTCCGATGTGACCCAGTGCCCCAGCCGCGCAGATCCGCACTAACAAAAACTCGTCCTTGAGGGCGTCGATCAAGCGAGGCACGGCGGATGCCGCAGGCGGGCCCATGGCGGCCAAGGCTTCGCATGCCGCCCAGCGCACGCCCGCCACCGGTTCCCCGAGCGCATTTGTGAGGGAGGGAATGGCCGCGACAGCGGCCGGGCCGATGGATGCCAGTGCCTCGGCCGCATAAATGCGCAGATGGTCGTCGTGGTGTGCAAGCGCCTTTACCAGAGCGGGAACCGACGGTGCTGCCATGGTGCCCAACGCACCCAATGCCCGTGCCGCATCGCGGGCAACCAACGGGTCATCGTCGCGCAACGCCCGGACCAACGCGGGACGTGCTGCCACCGTATCGGGCGCGAAGTCGATCAGGATGCCGACTGCTTGCAGGCGCAGGGACGCCTCCTTCCGAGCCAGTGTCTCGACTAACAACGGAACGGCACACGGGCCGAGGCTTCGGATGATCTCGAAGGTTTCCTGCCGCAGGCACTCGTCCTGATTGGCGAGCAAGTGCCGCAGCAGGGGCAGGGCATCCACCCCCCCCCGCACCAGCGCCGCCGCGGCGTCCGCGCGGTCCTCCGCTCTATCAGCCGTTAGACGACCGGTCCAGGTGCGTACCAAGCGTGGCTTGGCGGCCAACTCGCGCTGTGACGGCAGTTCCCGGCACCAAGCGGGGACAAGGGATGCCACCACGCAAATGCCAATGAATAATCGGACGACTCCGGGCATGGTTGGCAGTCCGGGCATGGGGCCATTGAGTTACGTGTTGGGTGGCTGGGATTCGTCTATCAATCCGCCGTCTTGAGTTTTTTCATGAACGAATCATGACGAGCATCATCTTGAATCGCCGCACCGCTTTCAATGCGTGCGGTTTTCCTCCGGGCATGATGATCATTTCGCCTGTTTTCAATGGGTGCGGCTCACCGGATATGATAATTTCGGCCTCACCATCGAGAATGTAGACCAAAGCGTCGAAGGGTGCCGTATGTTCGCTCAATCCCTGATCCCGGTCAAAGGCAAAAAGGGTTGTGGTCCCGGTCGGTTTCCTGATGATTTCCTTGCTGACGACGGAGCCATTCTGATAGGATACCAGCTCTGCCATGTTGGATATTTGCTCGGGCATGATGAGGATCAGGTGTTTGCTTGTGGGTGTTCGTGTTGGTTCATCACCACGGTTGCCATGCTCACGATTGTTGCGGTGATCATTTTCAAAACCAATTGAAGGTTTTGTCTTCACCGAACTTGAGTTCGCGGACTTCCTTTCCATAGCGGACGTTGCAGCGGTTGCCGAGCAACGACTGGATCCTGGCACTCACCAGTTTTCCGTCCTTCCATACGATGTCCACCGCGTAGCCACCCCGTGCTTTCAGTCCCATGACACGACCTGTCGGCCACGCCTTGGGCAGGGCGGGCAACAGGACGATTTCCCCGGACTGTGACTGCAGGAGCATTTCGGCAATCCCCGCGGAGGCGCCAAAATTGCCGTCAATCTCGAACGGCGGACAGGCGTCGAACAAATTCGCATAGGTCCCGCTCTCGCCACCCCATTCCTTGTTCAACACCGGGCGGAGCTGGGTCTGGAGGAGGCGGTGCGCGCGCTCGCCATCCAGCAGACGCGCCCAGAGATTCACTTTCCAAGCACTGGACCAACCGGTGCCCTCATCGCCGCGGAAAACCAGCGATTGCTTCGCTGCGGCGAACAGGTTGGCCGTGGCCGGTGTGATTTCCGTGCCGGGATGGAGCGCCCAGAGGTGCGACACATGACGGTGCTTCTCGTTAGGATCATCCTGATCGACCAGGCTCCATTCCTGCAACTGGCCGTGCCTGCCTATCAGGTTGGGTGCAATCTGGCGGCCCATATCGACCAGCTTGGCGGCAAACTCCTGGTCCACGCCGAGAACCGCTGCCGCCGCCGCCGTGTTGGCAAACAGGCTGCGGATGATCTGGTGGTCCATCGCCGGGCCGGCAACCAGCCCGCCCTGCTCCGGCGAATTGGAAGGCGTGCTGATCAGCCACCCCGTTTTCGGATCCTTGACCAGGAAGTCCGTGAAGAACAGCGCCGCCCCCTTCATCGCGGGATAAGCGCGCTTTGCAAGAAACTCCTTGTTGCCGGTGAACTGGTAATGCTCCCAGAGATGGTGGCAGAGCCAAGCCCCGCCAGTCACCCAGATGCCATGGTCGGAGGCATTGATCGGGGCCGTGCCACGCCAGAGATCGGTATTGTGATGCAGAACCCATCCCCTGGCCCCATAATGCGCCTGCGCCGTTTTCTGACCGCTGATCACAAGATCATCTATCAAATCAAACAGGGGCTCATGGCATTCCGATAGATTGCACGTTTCCGCGCCCCAGTAGTTCATCTCCACATTGATATTGGTGGTCCACTTGCTGTCCCAGGGAGGATGCATCCGGGCGTTCCAGATGCCCTGCAGGTTGGCCGGCTGCGTGCCGGGCCGGGAGCTGGCAATCAACAGGTAGCGGCCATACTGGAAAAACAGCGCGGCCAGGGCAGGGTCCGTCTTGGTCTGATTCTGCGTCAGGCGTTCGTCAGTCGGCAGCCCGGCCGCCTCCGTGCTTCCAAGATGGATCGCCACCCGCTGATAGAGTTTTTGATGATCCGCTAGGTGAGCCTTCAAGAGGGTAGGGAAGTCCTTTTGTGCCATGGCCGCCATGGTTGCATCGCACCGCGCGGACGGATCTGCGCTGATGTCGCGGAAGTTCACGAAACTCGTGGCGGCGGCAAGCGTGAGCATCGCGCTGTTGGCGTTCTCGACGGTGATGAAATCATTGGCCACCGTGACTTTCCCGCCATCCGCCACCACGCGAATGCGCGCCTCGAACCCCAGACGCTCCTTCTTCCAGTCGCCTTCATAATCCGCGTAAAACGCCAGGGCATCGCCCTTCACGGTGGTCCGCACGCCACCATGCAGCGTCTTCAACGCGGCCTTGAAACTCACGCAACCCGGCCGGTTCGCGGACATCCGCCACACAATCACCTGGTTCGGATTGCTGGCAAACGCGACCCGTTCATAGGCCACATCGCCGATCCGGTAAGTGACACTCGCGACCGCAGTGTTCAGATTCAGGTCGCGCCGGTAGTCCGAGACCTTCTCGATGTTAGGGAATTCAATGTACACATCGCCGAACGGCAGGTATTTTTTCTGCCCTAACGGCTGGCTCATGAATTCTTTGCCCGCCAGCTTCTCGGCTTCTTTTTGCTTGCCTTCGGCGAGCAGTTTGCGGATCTCGGCCAGGTATTTCACCGCGCCCTCGTGCTGGTATTCATGGGGCTTGCCGCTCCACAGCGTGTCCTCATTGAACTGGAGGCGCTCCTTCGCCACGTCACCATAAATCATCGCACCCAGCCGCCCATTGCCAATCGGCAACGCCTCCACCCAGACATCCGCCTTGGCCGGCTGTCTGTACCAGAGACTCATGCTCTCTGCAGGCGCCAGTGCGGCACCGGCGGATTCCCCCCGAACAGAAGCCATCCCCATGATCACCATACACGCGCCTAATAACTGATAGACCACTGCCAGGGAATTGCTTTGCGGGTGGGTGTGCATGGGAAACGAGGTTTGCAAAGCGGAGATGAAGCGGTGTTTCGGTGCTTCGGTAAAGCACAAACACTCCTAGCACTGGGAATGCCTATCAGGTCCTCAGCGCCAACTAGCAATAAGGTCTTGATCCAGCGTGGCGATCCCGCCGGTGGTTCTGATGCCCGGAGAGAATTTTTGCAATTGTGCGTGCCAATTGACCGCCCTATGATTCACTTCAAGTCACTCGATGCCAACCGGCGGTGGAGTCACGCAGCCGGATCGGATCGGCCATCCTATCCCAAATCGAACCAAGCAAGAACAGACCATGAAATTGCGCGCATTTAATACAGCCAGTGGAGTCTGGGTTTTGGCGACCCTCCTGTGGGTCTCCGGGCCGGGCGGCACGGTAAGGGCGGCGAACGATGCCTCCGAGGAGAAGAACGAGGCATCGACCTACGAGGCGCAGCAGCGGGCGGCGGCCGCGCAGCGCCAGAAAGATCCGGCCTGGAAACCCGCTCACGAGGAGATCGCCGTAATCCGGGTTGGCAAAGAAAAGGAGACCGGCTCTCTGTCGAATTTCTGCGTGGCCAAGGACGGAAACCTCCTCGCCTGCTGGAGTGTCGAGGACGAGGGCAGGAGGCGCGGCAAGAAGACGGCCGAAGCCAACGAGATCCGCGTTTTCTCGCCGGCCGGAAAATTCCTCAAGGCCATTCCACTGTCGGCCGAACCTGGCGCGATTTGCGTGGATCAGGAGGGTAACATCTTCGTGGGCGGCGGCGGCAAATTGCTCAAACTCGACCCGCAAGGCAAAGAGCTGCTCACTGCGGATTCGCCCGCCGCCCGCCTGCCGGTGGCTCTCCCCAAGGAAATGCAGGAAATGCTCAAAGAAGCCGGCGCGTCGAAAAAGCAAGAGGTGGAGGAATACAAGCGCAACCTCGAGCAACGGCGCGGCGAAATCACCGGCATCGCCGTCACCAAGCAAGACTTGTTTGTCGCCTGCCCGTCGCCCAATGACTTTAGCTACTGCATCTATCGTACCAACCACCAACTCGCCGAGCCGAAACAAGTTGTCGAAAAGCTTCGCGGTTGCTGCGGGCAAATGGACGTGCAGGCGGCCGACGACAAGATCTGGATCCCCCACAATGGCCGCCACTGCGTGGAGTGCCTCGATCGCGAGGGCAAGGCGCTGTCGAAATTCGGCAAGGCGGGCCGCACCAAGGCCGATCAGTTCGGCGGCTGTTGCGAACCCAAGAACCTCCGCATCACCGCCTCCGGCGAAATCCTCGCCGCAGAATCCGGACCACCTACTTGCATCAAGAAGTTCAGCGCAGATGGAAAATTCCTCGGCGTGGTGGCCGTGCAGGAATCCCGTGGCAACTGTGTGCGGGTCAGCGTCGATGTCAGCCCCGACGGCAAGCAATTCTACCTGTTGGACACCGAACAAAACGCGATCCGGGTCTTCGGCACCAAGTGACCGCATCCCTTTCCCGATTTTCATGACCTGCCAATCGAGTTTCCTCCCCGGCTTTCTCGCGCTCTCTCTAACGCTGTCGGTCGCGTTCATGCCCGTGACATCTGCCGCAGGTGCCGATGCCCCGCCCCTTACCATGGTGGTGATGGATCCGCTGGCCAAGGAACTTGCCTGTGCTTGCGTCAAGGGTTTTGCCCAACGCGATTACCACAAGCTCGCCGCAGTCCTCGAACGAGGCACCGGCCAAGCGGTGCACGTCGAGTTCTCCGACAGTCTCGTCGACTCCCTGAAAAAGTTTCGCGCCAACCCCGATCTGGTGGTGGTCGGCAAGTCCTCCGTCGTCGAATGCGACGCGAAAGACGCCGGCTGGAAATGCCGCGCCGTCGCCCGGCTCACCGGTGTCGATGGCTCCAGCACACTCACCGGCTTGTTCGTGGTCAAGGCCGCCGACCCTGCCAAGGGCTTGAAGGATCTATCGGGCAGGCGGGTCTTCTTCGGGAAACCGAATGCCGCGGAAAAGAATGCTGCCGCCATGGCCGCGTTGCGGGCTGCGGGTGTCGATCCGCCCGATCCGCCGGAAACCCGCGGAACATGCAACGAGGCTGCCCTGGATTTGTTAGATAACGATGCGTCGCCAGCTCCGGCGGCGGTAATTTCCAGCTATGCGCTCTCTCTCTTGGAAGGTTGCGGCAGCATGGGCAAGGGTGACCTCAAGGTGATCGGCAAGACCAGCCCCGTGCCCTTTGTCACCGTGTTCCTGCCGGTTGCCATGGCCGCCCCCAAACAACAGAAGATCCTCGACCTCCTGCTCGCCGTGAAGACGGATGCCGGTTTGCTCAAGGCTCTTGAATCGAAAGCCGGATTCGAGGCGTGCCAAGCCAACCTCACCCCACCGCAATCGTCGTCCGTGTCCGCCGACTGGCCGGATTGGCGTGGCCCGCGACGCGACGGGCGGGTCCCGTGGTTGCCCGACACGCTCCCGGCAAAACCGGTGTTCGTGTGGAAGAAAGCCTGTGTCGATGGCTGCCTCGCCGGCCTGAGTGTCGTGGGGAAACGATTGATCGTCGCCGAGCGTGATCTGATGAACCTGAGCGACGTCGTCCGCAGCCTTGATGCCGACACCGGCGAGCAGCATTGGCGCGCGGTGTTCCCCGCCAAGGGCAATCTCGATTACGGTGAGTCGCCCCGGGCCGCGCCAGTGATTCACGACGATACGATCTATCAGCTCGGTGCCTTCGGCGACCTGCGTTGCCTGGCGCTCGCCGACGGCAAACTCCGCTGGCAACGAAACCTGCTCAAGGACTTCGGCGCGCCGCTTCCGACCTGGGGCATCTGCCCGACACCCTTGTGGGTCGATGGCCTGCTCATCGTCAACCCAGGGGCACCGAAAGCCTCCTTGGCCGCACTCGATCCGGCCACTGGCGAAACCCGCTGGACCACGCCCGGTGTAGCCGCCGGTTACGGCTCTTTCATCGCCGCCGAACTCGGTGGACGACATCAGGTTGTCGGCCACGACAAGACGTCGCTCGGCGGATGGGATCCAAAAACCGGGAAACGCTTGTGGCAACTGGTGCCGCCGGGAGACGGCGATTTCAACGTGACCACCCCGCTCGCCCTCGATGCAAAGTTGCTCGTTGCCACCGAGAACAATGGAACGCGGATGTATTCGTTCGGCCCCGACGGGATGATCATTCCTGAACCCGTGGGAACCTTCGCCGACCTGGCCCCGACCACCGCCACACCCGTTGCCACCCGCGGGCGGCTTTTCGGCACCTCAAAAAGGATCCATTGCCTCGATGCCTCACGCCGCCTGCAGGCCGTGTGGAATCTTGAAGATGACTCCATCGGCGATCACGCCAGCCTGTTTGCCAGCGAGGACCGCGTGTTGATCGTCACGATGCAAAGCGAACTCATCCTGCTCGATGCCACCTCCGACTGCGGCCGGATCGTGTCGCGCTTGCGCCTGTTCGAGGATGATGTCGAAAGCTATTCCCATCCGGCGCTCGTCGGCACGCGGTTGTTCCTGCGCAACGGCAACGTCATGGCCTGCGTCGATCTCGGTTCCACATCCCCGCTGCCGTGAACTGTTCAAGAAGTTGGCCGACGGCTGAACTCAGAATCTATCCGGTGCGATGGCGGTGATCGGTCGGAACGGGGTGTCTCCGGCAAGCAGGTCGGCGACGAGACGGCCGCTCACCGGAGCGAGGCTGACGCCCATCATCGCATGACCGCAGGCGGCTATCAGATTTGTGAACCCGGTGACTTGTCCGAGATAGGGAAGGCCATCCGGTGACAGCGGACGCAGACCGGCCCATGGCTTGATGTTGGAAAAAACGCTCGCGGGGAATTCCGGGAAATATGCGTTCACGGATTTCACGATGCCATGCACGCGCCGCTGGTTGATAGAGAGATCGGTCCCACCCACCTCCATGGTGCCGCCGAAGCGCAGGCGGTCGCCCAGCGGGGTGACGGCCACTTTCGCCTCAGTTAGAATCGAGCACAGGCGGGGCATTTCCGGCGGCGTTGGCAGGGTGAGCGAGTAACCCTTTCCCGCCTGTAGCGGCAGACGCAGGCCGATGGAACCCAGCAGGCTGGCACTCCACACACCGCCCGCGATCACGAATTTGTCGCCTTCGAAACGCCGGTTGTTGCCAGCAACGGCGGTGACCTTGCCGTTGCGCGTTGCGATCGTGTCGATGGTGACTCCGCATTCGATGGAGCCGCCGAGTTCCATCAATTTCCGCTGCATCGACTGCATGAAGCGTGCGGGATCGAGATAACAATCCTGCGCAAAATAAACCGCGCCCGTCACATCCATCGTGATGCCGGGATCCAGCTTCGCACATGCCGCGGCATCGAGCACCTCCGCGTGCAGGCCGATCTCATGGGCGGCGGCGGCGACAAGCGCTTCCTCATCCAGTCCTTGGGCCGTTTTGCAAAGCATCAACATGCCGCGGCGCACCAGGCCGAAATCCTCGTGTGCGGCGAGTTCACAGAACAAGCGGCGGCTTTCCAGATGCAAGTCGCGCAACAATTCGCGTGCGCCCGCCACGTGCTGTTCGGTAGAGTGTCGATAGAACAACCACCCCCAACGCAGCAGATCCATATTCAATCGCGGGCGGATGAAGAACGGACTCTCGGGATTCATCATCCAGCGCAGGCTTTTGGCAATCATGCCCGGCGCGGCGAGCGGAGTGAAATGGCTCGGCACGATCATGCCCGAGTTGCCCAGCGAACAAAGATCGCCGCCCGCATCCTCGCGCATGACGACGGTAACGGAAAACCCGCGCTTCAAGGCATAGTATGCCGAGCACATGCCAATCACTCCGCCGCCAACAATCACCACGCGCCCTGATGTCATGGCCCGCACTAAAGCAGGCAACCTGCTGCAACGCAACGCCTCAATCACACACAACCCATACAAAAAATGGTTGGATATCCCGCTCTGGCATGCGGATTCTATGGCTGTGATTTCCAGTCATCTGCCCGCGATGAAAACCACCAAGACCGACGAAGCCTGCTTCACGATTGCCCGCACCCGCATGGTGGCGGAGCAGCTCGCCACGCCCACCCGCAGCATTTCCGATCAACGGGTCTTGCAGGCCATGGCAGCCGTGCCGCGGCATGAATTCGTGCCCGAATCGCAGCGCCACTGGGCCTATGATGACGGTCCATTGCCAATTGGCCATGGCCAGACGATTTCCCAGCCGTACATCGTGGCGTTTATGACAGAGCAACTCAAACCGCAACCCACCCACCACGTCTTGGAAATCGGAACCGGTTCCGGCTATCAGGCCGCCGTGCTCGCGCAGTTGGTCCGGAATGTCTATTCGATAGAGATTATAGAATCCTTGGCCGCTCGCGCTGTCGCCGATCTCCAGCGCCTCGGTTACGCCAACGTTTTTGTCCGCAGCGGCGATGGCTACCAAGGTTGGCCGGAACAGGCCCCGTTCGACTCGGTCATCGTCACCTGTGCGCCGGAACACATCCCGCAACCCTTGGTTAACCAACTCAAGGATGGCGGCCGCATGCTCATTCCCGTAGGCCCGTCGCAGGATCAGAAACTCTACGTGCTGGAAAAACAGCACGGCATGGTCACGCAATGCGCCGTGCTGCCCGTGCGCTTCGTCCCCATGACCGGCCAGGGACAGGATCGCTGATAGGGCGATTGGCTGAGCCGGGCAATGCACGACGGCTTGAGATGTTTGATTTTTGATTGGGGATGACTCAGACACCGCGGTAGTGGTCGAATGCGGCATTGAGCGAGCCATGCTGCTCGAAGGGCAGGATTATTCCAATCGCCCGAGAGTCCTTGAAACCGAGAATGTGTTGTCGTTAGGTCAAATTCTTCGTCTTGCGTCTTGGGTCTTGTTGTCTTGGGTCTGATCCGCGCCGTGCTCCCAAGTGGCTGCGGCGTCCCGCCGCAGACCGTGCCATGGCCCCCGGAAGCCACACCCCCGGACGTCCCTCCTCCCGGACGTCCCGCCAAACCTCCCGCACCCGCTCCACCTGTTTCGCCACCTCCTCCCGCAGGCTAGGCGCAGTCCTCCTCATCGACTACCGACGTCAGAAACCGCGTCGCTGTCTCGACCCGCATGGCCTCCCGCTCCCCGATCACCATCTTGGTCGCGGAGCGACCGCATGATGGTAGCCGTGGGTTTCAACCCACGGTTTTCGCGCGTCCCATGAGGGATCGCGTCGCGGAGCGACGCCTGAAACCACGTTGCCCTTTGGTCCACGCCCACATCAAGCGTCGCGTCGCGACGCATCATTCATATCACCCT
>CAISTY010000073.1 GCA_903888515.1 Akkermansiaceae bacterium
AAGGAGGAACTGGATACCATACATCTTGAACCGAACAGATTTCACGGTGAATGGAACTACAAAATCATACCATGCTAAATGACCGCTATTGTAATGTTTATTTATTTACGACGCCTTAGAGCGGGTTTTCTATGTGCTGAACTCACCGTACCAGGATGGCGTCCTCGGGGCAGACTTCGCGGCAGGCGTTGCAGCGCGTGCAGAGGTCGTCGATGATGAAATGTTTCTGATAGGGAGTCATGGGTATGGCCTCTACCGGGCAATGCTGGGCGCACAGCGTGCAACCGATGCAGGCGTCGGTCACCGAGTAGGTGATGAGGTCGCGGCATTTTCCGGCCGGGCAGTGGCCGTGGAGATGGGCTTCGAATTCCTCGCGGAAAAACCGCAGCGACGACAGCACCGGGTTGGGCGCGGTCTTGCCCAGCCCGCAGAGGCTGGCGCGGCGCACCATGGATGAGAGTTCCTCCAAGGTTGTTAGATCCTGGGCCTTGGCCTTGCCCTTGCAGATGCGCTCGAGGATATCGAGCATGCGGCGGGTGCCGATGCGGCAGAACGTGCACTTGCCGCACGACTCGCACTGGCAGAAATCAAGGAAATAGCGTGCCATCTGTACCATGCAGTCGGTGTGATCGAGCACGATCAGGCCGCCCGAGCCCATGATGGCACCAACTTGTGTTAGAGATTCGTAATCGATGGGGGTGTCGGCGAGGGCGTGCGGGACGCAGCCGCCGGACGGGCCGCCGACGAGCACGGCTTTGAAGGGCGAGCCATCGGGCGTGCCGCCGCCGATGTCCTCGACGACCTCGCGGATGGTGATGCCCATGGGCACCTCGATGAGTCCGCCGCGGGCGATTTTGCCTGCCAGGGCGAACACCTTGGTGCCCTTGCTCAGTTCGCTGCCGATTGCCGCGAACGCCGCTCCGCCATGGCGCATGATCCACGGAACATTGGCGTAGGTTTCGACGTTGTTGATCAAGGTCGGCTTGCCGTGATAACCCTGCTCGGCGGGGAAGGGCGGCTTGAGTCGTGGAATGCCGCGGCGTCCTTCCATCGATTCCAACATCGCGGTTTCCTCACCACAAACGAAGGCCCCGGCACCTTCGAACACTTCAAGATCGAACGCAAAACCGGAACTCATTATGTTGGATCCGAGCATGCCGCGTTCCTTGCACAAGCGCAGCGCCTCGCGCAACCGCCGCACCGCAGACGGATACTCTGCCCGCACATAGATAAATCCATGGTGGGCACCCACCGCGAACGCCGCGATCATCATGCCCTCGATGACACGGAACGGAAACGATTCCATCAGCATGCGGTCCATGAAGGCACCGGGGTCGCCTTCGTCGCCATTGCATATGACAAATTTTTCGTCGGCGGCTACGCCATGCACGATCCGCCATTTGCGGGCGGTCGGGAAGCCGGCGCCGCCGCGGCCGCGCAAGCCGCTGCGGTCAATCACGTTGATGACCTCCGGCGGTGTTAGATTATCGAGGCATTGGCGCAGGCCGGCGAACCCGTCGTGGGCGAGGTATTCATCGAATCCGAGCGGGTCGAGTTTGCCGTAGTGCTCGGTGGAGATGTGCATCTGGCGGCCGAAGAACGCACTCACCCGCGGGCTCGGGTTGTCGGGGGTGCGGCCCGCACCGGGGTCGCTTTCGAGGGTTTCACCAGACAGCCAGTCGAGCGCCGCCGCGGTGACGCGGCGGAACCATGGCAATGCTCCGTTAGGTTTGAAATATTTCCGCAGCAGGACATCGACGCGTTCCGGGTGGATGCCGGAAAACTGGACGGGATCCATGCCGGGCCGGGCGATTTCTATCAAGGGTGTGCGGTCGCACATCACCACGCAACCGACGCGTTTGATGGTGGCGTTGAGGTGGCCCCGCGCCACGGCGGCTTGCAGCGCCTCATGGGTCCGACCACAGCCGCGGGCGATGCAGCAGGAATCGAGGCAAATCCGGATCTCTCCCTCGACCTTGGCGGGCGGCGATAATTCCATGGCACGCACCTTGCGGCGCTTGCGTTCGCGTTCCTCGCGGCGCAGGAAATCATCTAATATCCTTGGCGCGCTGTCCCGCGTGAGATGGCCGAAGCTGAGTTCATCGATCTGTACCACCGGTGCCAGCGTGCAGCAACCGACGCAGAAAACCTTTTCGACCGTGAAATCGCCGTTAGAATCGGTGTCCTCGCCTGCGGCGAGGTGGAGATGTTTGCACAACGACTCGTGCAGGTCTTCCGCGCCGCGAATGTGGCAGGCGGTGCCGTTGCAGATCTTGACGTGGTGGTGCCCCATCGGGCGGTGGCGGAACTGCGCGTAAAACGTCGAGACTCCGTCAAGTGTGGCCGGCGTGATGCCGGTGAGTTGGCACACCCGGCGCAACGCGGCATCGGGCAAATAACGGTAATGCGCCTGCAATGCCTGCAAAATGGGGATTGTCTGCTCCTCGTGACCACCGAACCGGGTGACGACCTCATCGACAAATCCCAGGTCGGGATCGGATGACTGTGCGGAATGAATCTGTTGCTTATTTGCCATCCTTGGTGCCAATGCAGTAAAGGTTTTTTTTGCCGCGCAAGAAAATGCGTCCGGGGGCGAAGGCGGGCGAGGCACCGGTGTTTTCGCCCAATGTGGCGCGGCCGGTTTCCTTGAAGCCATCCTTGGTGCCCTCGCCGCTGATCATGACGCCCTTGGTTGATAGAAGGTGGATGCGGCCGTGGAACAGGCTCGGCGAAGCCTGGAACTTGGCATTGGATTCAAATTCCCACAGGTGTGCGCCGGTGAGCGCGTCGAAAGCATGCAAGGAACCGAAAACCAAGGTGTAGACCCGCGGCCCGTCGCACAGCAGGCTGCAGGTGTCCGGCAGCCCTTCATCCTCCTGCTTCCACACGATCTTGCTATCGGTGACGTCACCGGTGCCGTCGGGCTTGATGGCCGCCACGCACGTCTGGTCGCAGGCCACATAGACGAGGTCATTGGCAAACGCCGGCGAGGTGGCCACGTCCCCCCGCATGCATTCCGCCTGCCAGAGTTCCTTGCCGGTGGCGGGGTCGTAGGCGATCACCAACGGATCTGCGGAAGTGATGATTTGTTCGCGATTCTGATAGGTAATGAGAATGGGAGTAACCCACGAATTCGCAACCTTGCGCGGCGTCGACCACACCGTCTTGCCGGTGTCGGCGTCGAGCGCCATGATTTTGGATTTCCCGGCCTTCGCGTCGGCTTGATCAAAAACAACGATCACGCGGTTTCGCCAGAGTGTTAGAGAAGTGGCGTGGCCATAGGTGTTTTCCGGGGTTCCCAGATTGATAGCCCACAGTCGTTTGCCTTCAACAGAGAAGCCGGCGATGTCGCCATTGGCGAAGATCGCAAAAACCCGGCGGCCGTCGGTGGCGGCAGTGGATGCCGCGAAGCCGGTGTCCTCCATGACTTCCAGTGGCTCGGCCCGCTCGCTCTGGGGTATGGTCACCGGTTCCTTCCATAACAGGGCCCCGCTTGCCGCATCAAAGCAATAAACCTCGCGCCGCTTCTCCGTAGCTCCCGTTAGAAAAACCCGCTCGCCCCAGACGACGGGCGAGTTCTCTCCAGGCAGGCCGATCTCGGTTTTCCAAAGCACGTTTTTCCCCGACGGGCCGTCCCATGTTTCCGGCAGATCGGTCAGGCGGGTGATGCCCGAACCATCGGGACCGCGGAAATACGGCCAGTTGGCGGCCACTTCCGCGGCGTTCGGAAACCAGCCCGCTTCAATGGCGGTGGCAGCCGGTGGTCCGCTAGGCGCGGCCTTGGCTGTTAGAGCATCCTGCCATTGCCAGCCGATGCCCCAGACCATGGCGAGGGTGAGTCCGGCGAGCGCGAGGGCGGTACCGGTAACCGCCTTGGCGGCGAGCGCCGCAGCGCGGACCGGATCCCCGGGACGCAGGGAAATGTTAGGGACGGGCACGGGCGGGCGGCGCAACTGCCGGGCGAGATGCCAGGCGGTGATGAAGACCGCGGCACTGGCTAACAACAACCAGCCGCCGCGCCCGGCAAGTTGTTCGCGGCGGAAATATTCATGGCGCAGTTGTTGGTCGAGTTGGCGGATTTTGAGTTTGAGGGCGTCGTCTTTCGGATTGGCACGCAATTCAGCCTTGTGTTGCAGCAACTCGCGGGCTTCCACCAGCCGGATCTTGCCGTTGCCGGGCCCCCGATAGAGGAAGAAGGTGTTGATGATCAGCAAGCCGCCGAGGACCAGCGAGAAGACGCCGGCAATCAGTGCGATGCGCGAACAAGTCCGGGCCCAGATTTCCCGTAACGAAAGCAGCGCGGTGTCAGGCACGGTTGCTCTAACGGGCTGACCCGCGCCTTGATCTGATAGTGCAGGCACCGGGCCGGATGCCCGGGCCACCGTAGTACGGGCTTCCTGCCCGCCACCATTCATTTCCTTGCTCTCAAGATCAGTCATGTCGGCCTCCTTCCTGCGGCAATGACACCGGCACACCCCGGCGCACAAGTTCATAAGGACATGCGGAAAAACACCGCGTGCACGAGACGCAGCGACCACTGTCAGTTGCGTAATCGACCGAACTTTCCGGGAAAAAGATGCGGCCGAGCTTCAGCGCAATGACAAGTCCGAAGGCCGCGCCGAGCCAGCACCCGAGCGTGAAAAAACGCGTTTCCAAAGCACCCGCCTTCAAAAACACACTTTGACGATCCGCGCCGAGTTGGCGGAAAGCGGTGAGTTCTTCGGGCACGGGCGCCGGCAGTACGCCGCGTTCCTGCATCAGGACCAGCGCGGCCAGCCGGCCATCGGGATGCAGCGGCAGCGAGGCGATGCCGACCTTGCCGCCGAGCCAGCCGAAGAGGAGCGCGGCGAGCGGCACCAGCAACGCCAACAGGACAATCCGCCGGCGCCCTCTGGCAATGCGTTCCTGTCCCTGTTGGGCAGGCATCGGCACGTTCAGCGCACCGAACGGGCAGGAGTTTTCACACAAGCGGCACTGGGTGCAGGCGTCCGGCGTCACCGTCGGCCGCCATTTCGCAAAACGCGACGCCAACCCTAACAAAACCCCGTAGGGGCAGAGGTAGCGGCAATAAGGACGCCCGACAAACATCGAGAGTGCCAGCAACCCGACACCGGTGACGAGCATCCAGCGCGGTCCGGCCATGCGGAAAATCCCCACGAAGGGATCAAACTTGCAGAAAATGAACAGACTGCCGGTGGCGGCCAACAACACCCCGAGCATCAGATGAATCCACGGCACGACACGCAGGATTTCATCCAGCCAACCCGGCACCTTGACAGGTTTGACCAGCACCAGATCCTGGATCGCCCCGTGCGGGCAAACGCCCGAACAAAACGCGCGGCCCCAGATCAACGCAACCACCAGCGGCAGCGTGAAGAACGCAATCACTGTTAGAGGAACCGCATAGTCCGGGTTGGCGATGCCGAGGGCGATGTTCTGCACCGAGCCAATGGCACACACGCACCCGCGCCGCCAAAACCCGAAATAGGCGAGCGCTACGAGTGACAGAATGACAATGCCGCGGCGCGACCGGCTGCGCAGGCTGAGCCACGCGGCCGCCGCCAATCCGGCGGCGAGCGCCGCGACATCGAACCACCCGGCACTGCGGGATTGGGGGGCTGGCACCACGGTTTCCGGCACCGCATGGCCGCTGAAATCGGGTGGCGGAAACCGCTCGATGCCAAGCGCCGGTTGCATCCCGGCTAACAAAGCCAGCGCGGCGAGCGCGATTAGGAAGACGCAGCTTCTCGCAAACGGGGAAATGAGAACCATTGATTTCATGGATTATACCGAAATGTCATTGTTTGCAGCGGAGCACGGTCCACCCGGCTGTGTGGGCGGACAGACGTCACGCCTGTCGTCAGCGTTCCGAATCGATGCTTCTCCCCCCCCTGACAGGCGGGACACATGTTAGAAGTCGCAACACCCGGGACGGATGTTTTCCCCAACAAATTCATTTTCCAGCCGTCCCCTTTCCACGCAACAGATAAGGCTGGCCCACCGGAACCTGGACGAACGCCTGCGCCGGACATTCGAGCGAGATCGCGCAGATGTTGCAATTCACGCACCGGTCGTGGTTGATCTGCAAATAGAGCGAGCCGTTGCCAAACATGTTGCATCCCTTCACACATTTGCCGCAACCAATGCACAGTTCGTTAATGATACTATATTCATAGTATGGATCCTCGATGAATTCGCGCTTGATAGCGCCGGTAGGACACAACTGGTTTTCGGCCCCTTCGTCGAGGTTGATGGGTTCCGGTTCGAAGTAGCCGGTGCAAAGTTTGCAGTAGCCGCACATGCCGTGCGAGTGGGTGCACTTCACCGCCGACACCTCGAGCACACAAGCCGTGGCGCAACGACCACACTGGATGCAGCGGTCTGGATTGATTTGCCAGAGGGTGTCGGCCTTGCGGTCGCGGCCGGCCAGGAAGCCGGTTGCGGCGCCGAAACCTAACAGGCCAAGCCCGCGGGTGCCGCTCTTGAGCAACTCGCGGCGGGTGAGGGACAAGCCGGAATCCGGCGATCCTGATGGAAATCGGCCTGGAGCGTGCGGTTCATTGACGGCAGAGTGCTCGGCAGGATGCCGGCGCTCCCTGTTTGCAGATGGGTCGGTCATGGTTTTCGCTCCTTGGGTTGCATGATGCGGACGGTGCCGCCGATCACGTCGAGGACCAGCACGCGGCCTGACGGGTCGATAACGGAATAGATGCCGGAGCCGAGGGAATCCGGGGTGCCTGCATTGGCGGCTTGGAGGTATTCGGGGAACGCTTCGGGTCCGGCTACCAGGCCGGTGAATTCGCCGCTGGAGTTATACAATTTAACGCGTGGCAAGCCTTTCTCGCAGGTCACGAAGCTGCCGTCCGGGAAGATGTCGAAACTCACCGGGTTGCAGCATCCGCAGAAACCAGCGAGCGCAAACGATCCCTTGCCCCACGCCATTTCAAAATCGCCGTTGAGGGTATAAGCTTCGATTTGGTGTTCTCCGGGATTGGCGACGCGGAGCAGCCCGTCGGGTGCCATGCGGACGCAGAAATACGGGCTCGGAACGACGAAGCCGCGGATGTTACGCGCCGGGTCGCGAGCCCCGATGTTGCCGGTCTGTTTGCCGGAGGCATCGAGTTTGAGCACGACACGGTTGCCGGCATCGGCGACGAAAATCCAATCTTTTGTGAGAGCGATGGAGGTCGGCAGCATGCCTGCGGAGAAATCGCTCCATACCGCGACCACCGCGCCAGCGGCATCCATGACCGTGATTTTCCCCGCCTGGCCGGCGAGGATTTCACCGTTAGGTCGGAGTGCGAGCGACACCACCGGTTGGTCCAACGCAATGGTGAGGGCGGGTTTTCCCGTGGACGAGAATTTCCGGATGCCGCCGGTGCCGCAAACAAAAATCGTGCCATCGGC
Organism: Akkermansiaceae bacterium; assembly: GCA_903888515.1. Classification (GTDB taxonomy): domain Bacteria; phylum Verrucomicrobiota; class Verrucomicrobiia; order Verrucomicrobiales; family Akkermansiaceae; genus Luteolibacter. Next base: position 7,408 of record CAISTY010000073.1, read on the forward strand.
CGCGACGGCAAGATTGCGGGGAGGTGTTAGATTCACTGGAAAACGTGCGCTTTCCTCGTAGCGCAGCAGCGCCGGATCGGAGGTTTGGAAGCGCGCGACATCGTACGTGAATTCCGGGCCGAGGGCGGACTTGGCGGCCGTGTTCGTGGCGTTGCCGCCGGCAAGACGCCGCGCCGCCAGCCCGGCCAAGCCACCGAGACCGGCGATGCCACCACCCCACATCGCCGCGCGGAGAAACGAGCGCCTCCCGGCGGCGGGTGACGGCGGCATGTCCGACCCTATCGGACTTGCGGCGGTTTGGGGCAATGACGGATCCGGGCAGAATGCCCGGGCCACCGAGGCGCGGGCATCCTGCCCGGAGACGCCTCCATCGTTCATTTCCTTGCCCGCATCGCCTGAATGAACAGGCGCGGGCGGACTGGCAGGCAAATTCTCAGACATGCTTGGAACGGGTATTGGTGTTGGATCCGGCGGTCGGCGGGTTGGCCGGGTTTGGGCTTTTCGCGTCCAGCGCCTTGGGCAGCCCACAAGCGGTGAACAACGGGCAGGCCCCGCACGGGTCACTGCGCAGGCAAGTGCCGTGCAGACTGCGCCACCCCAGCAGCGACGCGACCCCACCGAGGGCGAGCAAGCCCCCGCAGCGCAGGCAGCCCAGAAGGATGTTCCGACGATGATGCATGATGGGAATACATGGGATGTCGTTCATTTCTTTCGCAAGTCAAGGCAGACCATGCGCGTCAGGTCTCTGACAATCAGGCGGCCGCCTACCATCGCCATCGGCCCCCAGGCATCGTGGCCGTCGAGCACCTTGGCACTGGCGAGCAGTTTGAAACCCTCCGGTGCGGCCTGCGCCATTGTCAGTTGGCCCTTGTCGTCCATGACGAGGATTTTGCCGTTGGCCACCAGAAACGGTCCGAGGCCGAAGCGGTGGCGGGTGCCGCTGGTCCAGAGCACCTTGCCTTGCAGGTTGAGGCAGACGAGTTCTCCGTTAGGGCGCACCCCGTAGAGGTGGCCGTCGTGGAGGATGGGTGTTTGCTGGGTGGCGCCGAAGGTATCCGCGTCGAGGCGGAAGACGGGCTTGGCCTGCCAGGCACCGTCCTTGCCGGTGATTTCCAACATCAGGCTGCCAGCCTCGTAGCCGCCGGAGAGGAAAATCCGGTTGTCAGGCACCGGCACGGGTGAGGGCACGGTGGCGATGCTGATTTTCCAATCGGTGGTGAACCAAAGTTCCGAACCATCGTCGGCGGCCACGCCGGACACCCCGCGGTGGCCGCAATAGATATAGGTTTTGCGACCCGCGATATCCATGGGCGTAATGGAGACGTGGGTCATTTTCCAGTCACGCGGATTCGGGGTTTTCCATAACACTTTCCCCGTGCTGATCTCCACCGCAATCATCAGGCTGCTGCCCGCAGGCGCCAGAATCACCCTGTCGCCGTCGATCAACGGGCACTGACCCGCATACCAGGCTGGTACGGTGGTGCCGTATTCCCTCACCAGATCGATGCCCCATTGGAATTTTCCGCTTGCCGCATCGAGGCAACTGACGTGGCACTTCGGGCCGAGGCTGACAACGTGCTTGTGAGTGACGGCGGGGATGGTGCGCGACATGCCGTGGTTGCGTTTGACGGACAACGGATAGGAGAACTTCCAAATCTCCTTGCCATCCGCCAACGAGAGGCAGCGCAGGGCGTCGGCCTTGGCCGCGCGGTCGTAGTCAATCAGATAGACGCGGCCGTTGAGCACGGCGGCGCCTGCGTGACCTTCGCCGGTGTCCACCGACCAAACGGCTTTCGGCTCGCCGGGAGCCCATACATCGGCCAAGGGCGTGTCCTCGGGTGAAATCGCATCTCTGTTAGGCCCGCGGAACCCGGGCCAGGCTCCCGGCAAATCGGCGGCGGTGCCGCCCGACATCGTGAGGGTGGCCTTTTCGAGTGGCGAAGGACCGCTGGTATCGCCCGCCCCGTCGCCGTCAAGGAACGGTATGCGCAGCGACACCCAGCCGTCGGGCAGACCGCCCAGCCAGACGTACGCCAGCAAGCCAACGGCCACACAGGCCAGCGTCGCAGGCAGGAATTTGGCGAGAATCAGGGGGGGCCGCTTCATGTGTGGCGATAAGGATGGATTGCCGGATCCTCGGACGCAAGGTGCCGGATCGGGTGGGTTGCGATGTCGATCATGAACCGTAAATAGAGCCTCCCGCCCGATCCGGCAAGCCGTAAGTGCAGCCGCCAGTGCGGTCTGCGGTCCTGCATGTCGGTAATCGTGGATAATTTAACCCGCCCGATGATGAAAAGTGGGTATGGCTGCAGTTGACTTGGCAACCGCAACCGCAACCGCAATTGCCCAATCCCGGTGCCCGGCCGATTCTGACTGATTCTGCTGACTGACTTCTTCCCGGGGGGCACGCCCTGGTCATTGGTCGCGGTTCGAAGAACCCTGTCGCCTAACACACAGTTTTTTCGCCATGATTTTGGATCCGTACACAACCTGGTCGGGCGCTGGTTGGTTTTGATTTTTCTCCCGCACAGTAGTTCGCATGAGCCCGATTGAGCGCGGGACGGAAGCGCCTATCGGCCCCCCTGCCGCTGCGAATCGCCGGTAGGGGTCCTTCCCCGGGTTGCCACGGCACAAGCACTTCTGCATCTAACGAAAATTTCCGACCCCGCCACCTTGCCAGCCCCTTGCAATGCCCCTGGGTGCTGCCATCACGGGCTTTGGCGGGACCGAATCAACGCCGCAGTCCCCCCGCGTCTGGCCATGCCCCAGGGTGTCCCTAGTGTGCCGGACGATAATTAGCTATACAAAACAGAATGCGCGTGTAAAATACGCGCATGGCCCGTCCGATTCGCATTCTTTCGCTTGATTCCGTCCAACTCCGGGAACTCCAGACC
>CAISTY010000074.1 GCA_903888515.1 Akkermansiaceae bacterium
CTGGAGTTTGGTTCTTAATGAGTCATGCGGTAGCGGCAAACAGGGTGCTGCAGAGGCTTGGTTCGAATTTAAGTGGCTTCGTATGGCCGTGTGCGCTGTTCATGAAGTCGGTTAAAATCTCCGGGCGTATGGATTTAACCCATAATTCCCTGCGCAGTTCGTTGATCAGATCCTGGGTGGAAGGCCGTTGTTTGTTGCCGGGTTTCCTCCATTTGGCTTCGGGAATGACGGCGGGTTTGCCTCCCGCTCCGTAGGCTTTGATTGCGGCGACATGGAGCATGGCGTAGGCGGCCACGGCAACCGCCGGGATGTGTTGCACGGAGTTTTCGTTGCGCACCTGCGCCTGTCCCACGCCCAGGATGGTCTTTTCGTCGCGGTGGTTGACCTCGATGTCCCAGCGCCAGATGTATTCCTGAAGCAAGTCTTCAAGCGGAAGAAGCGGATCGGTGCAAATCAGATAGGCGGGCTGGGTATAGAGTGTTTTCGCGCCCGAACGAGGTCGATAGCCCACGGGGCGGATCACCACCAGCCGAAGGTCCATTTCCCCGGCAACTCTCCAGCGGATTGGAGAGAGGGTTTTCACTTCGAAGTCGCGCCATTTTCCACTGGCGCGCACCCGCACCGTGGTCCAGGGGATGTTGGGATCCTGACGGACTTGTTCGGGGGTGGGCAGATCGGCTCCGTACAGGCGTTTGCGGCCGCGCGCGGCTTGAGCGGCGGGTTTTGCGCTGAGCTTGGCGTCCTTGCGGATGCGTCCGATGAGAGTGGTGTTTGCGGGAAGATTGCGGAGCATCTTTTTGTTAGTATAACTTCCGTCGACTACGACATGCAGGGCGGGGGTGGTTCCGCCGTGTTCGGTGGTGCGGTCTTGCTGGAGTTGGTGAAGGACCCCGGTGGCCAGAGTGTTGAGGTTGCGCTGTTTCATGCTCTCCTTGTAGAAGTCGAACTGCTCTGGCGCGGCGGTTTTACGGGGCTTGCGGGGAGTGGAGGCGTCCTGGAAGCTGATAGGTATCATGCGCACTTCGTTGTTTTCATCGGCAACCGCCGCGCTGAACTGAATCCGGCGTTGCGCCCAGACCAGGTTGAGATTGAAAGGCGGGCCGAGCGGATCCTTGCGCCAGGCCGCGCCGGGGATGGTTTTGCCGGTCTTGCGCAAAATGGTGTCGTCCAGGGCAAGACACATTGGACGCGACGCGGGCGTGAGCGCCTCGACCTCCTTGCGCACCTGATTGAAGATCACCTCCTCGTTGACCCGGTCTTTTGCATAGAGCGAGTACTCGGCGCTCCAATCGCGGAACTGCTTGCCAAAGGTGGTGATCAATCCGGAGATGGTATGCCGGCCCGGGCAAATCAAATGGGCCAGCAGGTGCTCGCGCAGCCGGCTGGTGCAGCCGGGTGTCGAGGAAACATCTTTTTCGCACTGCTGCCACAGGGTGTCCCATTGCTTCAGGAGCGACGTGGCGTTTTTTTTTCGAAGCTCACCGGGGAGGGCGGCACGACCAAACGGTGGGCGATGATGTTGGCTTTGTTTTCAATGATCCACTCGATGATTTCCCCTTTTTGAAAATCCATTGCTTCGGCAACGGCGGTGGGGAAGTTGATGTAATATTGGTCGGCGCCGTTTTTGCGCCGGATCAGTTGGACTTTGGTTGGATATCCCATGGCTGTGTCTTGTTGTTGGCTCGCGAGAGCTCTAGCGCATATACTAGAGCATAAAAACGCACACAGCAAGCAAAAAATTCGGAAAATTAAGAAAAACTAGTTCACCGATCTAGAAAAAGACCAAACTCCAGGCGGCCTCATCGAGGCCGCGCCACCTGCCGTTTCCCCACCTGCCGCTTCCTCATGCACTCAACCCCCTCCATAAATAGCGTTGATAATCAACGACTTGCGAAGAATGAAAAAAACTTTGCATGAAATGCATTTTTTCTTTGCCAAGCCCGTCAAAATCGACAAATTTGCATTCGTTACATTGATTGCGAGAACGAAACACGATCCAAAACCTGAACAACCAAACCATGAATCACATGAATAACAGAAACCATAAATCATCCCTCCTCGTGTCGTGCGGAGTGCTGGGTGTGGCCTTTGCCGGTCTGCACAGCGCTCATGCGACAGTTGAATTCAACATCAACCCCGGCTTCGAGAATTCAACCTGGATTGCCGGAGGAGGCGGCAATATCTATGGTGGTGGTGCCAACACGGCGCAGCCATGGTCCTACTGGGGCAACTCCGTAGGTCTGGTCAACTGCGACCCATTAAACCCGCAGGCCGCGATTGCGAATCCATTTCCTGGCGCGGCCAACAACAGTCCGAGGGTGTGGGCCAACTTCAATAACCCCTTCTATGTGAATGTTGCCTCGCAGAACAACGGCTCGTTGCGCCCCGCGACCGGCTTCTGGATGGTTCCAGGCGCCACGTACCATTTCACAGCGCAGATGTACGTGCCGTCGAGCCAACTCATTCTAGGTACTACCGAAGCGAGAGCGGGCATTTATGTTTCGATGGCTGGCAGTGGCACAACTCCGCCGCAGCCTACCAATCTCCGGCCTTTGGATCCCAGATACTATGAAAACGCGAGTGTGGAGCCTCCCTTACCCATATTTGTCCCTCAACAGTCGCCGGTGTCGTCAACGATTTCACTCGACCAGTGGCACACTTTCAATATAGACTATGTTTTCCCGACTACTTTTGATACCTTCGACGCCGCCGGCGTAAAGACTGGCACCTACAGCTCCGTCCCTCAGTTTGTGAACTACCCGTCTTTCCGTATCTTCGGCGGAGATGGAAGATACCTGGGGATAGCCGCTGGTGCGACACAACCTGCCAGACCCGTGGTTGATGTGCCGAATCCAGGCGGCTACTTCGATAATTGCTCGATCACTTCGGACGACTATCGCAATGACCTTCAGGGTTATGTTAAAGACGATTTGGGGAACCCCCTTGCGGGCGCGGTCGTTACGCTCACGGCTCCGTTTGGTACGGCTAAGGATGTGGTCACGACAGCGGCCAATGGCAGTTACACGTTGCCCACTTGGGCGGCCCACGGCTACAACTATATTGTGGATGCCACCAGTGGTGGAGTAATCAGTACCAGTGGCCCACAAACATTGGCCGTCAGCAGCAGCAGCGGCGGGACTTTCGGCGATATCATCATCCCCGAGCCTTCCTCCCTGATGCTGCTGGGTACCGGCCTGTTGGGCTTCGCTTGCCGCCGCCGCCGGGCCTGAGCACCCAACGCGAGCTTGGTCAAAATTTCACACCTATCCCGACCGGCTTCCCGCCGGTCGGGTTTTTTCTGGAGGGCGGCTCCTTGTGCGGAGCACTTTGGATCGCCTTCCGCCCCTTCCATACCCAAACCCAGCAGCGGCGAATGTCCCTAGCCCCTAGCCCCTAGTCCCTAGTCCCTAGTCATTCAATTGCCTATGGCCATGCCAGATGCGACTTCGTCATGATTTTCCAAGTTCGCTAAAGCTCACACCGCGTTCAACTCTCCACTTTTCTTTCCCGCCCGTACTCACCCTCCTGTTCAAAACAATTTCTATTGCACCTGAGTAGTTAGTCACCGAAAATAAACATAAACCGCCTGAAATCAAACCAATGAAAACCACAAACATTGCAGCGTCCCACGTGGGCCGGTCCCGTTTGTCCGACAGCAAACACCCTCAAACAACCCCGCTCCGTCAGTGTTGGCGAGCCCGGAGCATCACCCGCGCCGTCAAATCCACCGCCTGCCTCGCAGCCCTGTGCTTCGCGGGTCTGAACACCGTGCGCGCTCTTGACTTCTGCATCAACCCCGGCTTCGAGATCGCAGACGTCGTTGCAGGGCTGCCCGGTCCATATGGCGCCAACACTGCACACCCATGGTCCTACTGGGGCAACTCCGCAGGTCTGGTCAACTGCGACCCATTAAACCCCCAGGCCGCGGTTGCGAATCCATTTCCTGGCGCGGCCAACAACAGTTCGAGGGTGTGGGCCAACTTCAATAACCCCTTCTATGTGAATGTTGCCGCGCAGAACAACTTCACCTACAGCGGGGACCCCGCCGGTCTTCGTCGCCCCTTGACCGGTTTTGTACTGATTCCGGGGGTCAAGTACACTTTCACAGGGCAGTTCTACGTGCCGTCGAGCCAGATCATTCCAGGTACTACCCAAGCGAGAGCGGGCATGTATCTTTCGATGGCTGGCAGTGGCACAACTCCGCCGCAGCCTGGCAATCTCCGGGCTTTGGATCCCAGATACTATGAAAACGCGAGTGTGGAGCCTCCCACGCCCATATTGGTCCCTCAACAGTCGCCGGTGTCGGCAACGATTCCACTCGACCAGTGGCACACTATCACTGTAGACTATGTTTTCCCGACTACTTTTAATACCTTCGACGCCGCTGGCGTGGTGACTGGCACCTACAACACCGTCCCTCAGATTGTGAACTACCCGTCTTTCCGTATCTTCGGCGGAGATGGAAGATACCTGGGGATAGCCGCTGGTACGCCACCTGCCAAACCCTTGGTTGATGTGCCGAATCCCGGCGGCTACTTCGATAATTGCCAGATCAGTTCAAGCGTCTATCGCAACGACCTCCATGGTCTCGTCAAAGACAATTTAGGCAACCCCGTTGGAGGTGCGACCGTCACGCTCACCAGCCCGTTTACTACGGCTACGGATGTGGTCACGACGCTCTCCGACGGCAGTTACACGATGCCCACTTGGGCTCCCTACGGTTACACCTACAGTGTGAATGCCACTAAAGACGCCGTAACCGGTGATGGCCCGAAATCCTTGCTCGTCAGCAGCACCGCAGGAGAGTTCCCGCTCATCACGCTCACCTTGCCCAGCGCTTACGCCACATGGGCGGCCGCGCAAGTGCCACCTGTGACCGGCGATCCCTCCGAAGATACCAACAATGACGGCGTTGCCAATGGCGTGGCTTACTTCATGAACAAGGCCGGTCTCGCTACCAACCCGGGCATAGACGGCACCGGAAAAGTGACCTGGCTCAATGGCGGCAATATCGCCAGCTCCGCCTACGGCACCCAGTACGTCGTCCAAACCTCCAGCGACCTCCAGACGTGGACGGATGTTCCTGTTGGCGATCTCGACACCAACAGCGACTACATCCCAGGTAGCGCCGGTCCCCCGTCCGTTCCGCCCGTTGACGGCTCGCTCAGTTACATCCTGACGGGTGCCGGCCCCCAATTCGTCCGCCTCAAGGTGACTCCGAACTGACCCGCAGCCCGCGCTGCCGGGAAATCACCCGAACCCCTAACCAACCCCAGGGCCGCCGATCACCAGTCGGCGGCCCTGCTGCGTTCTGCGGCAGGATCATTTGTCAGACAAACTATCAGGATTCCAGTTGCGGATGCGTGTCTTGCGCTGGAGCGCGAGTCTCCAGACTCGCCGCCAATGCTCCGCCGCCTTCAAGATCCAGAACTCAGCAAACCACCTCGTATGGGTCGAATGGCCGAGCAAGTTCGATTCCCTCAATGGTAGGGACGGTCGGGCTCGGTCGTCCCACTTGTCCGCCGGGTGGCGGTGCGAATGGAGGGAGCTTGATTCGCTGAAATCCAAGCGCTTAGCCACTCGCTTCCTCCGTGTCCTTTCAGGCCGCAAGGCCAGTCACGGCGCGGCGAGGCCGCCACGCCCTACCATTTCAGGGAATCTGGCTTGCTCGACACTACGGCGTTTCCGAGGTCAAACGCTGAGTTGCAAGCGATACGGCAATCGCAGCGTAGCTGGAGCATCCAGCTCCAGACCGTGCCCGGAGCGTCCCGCTCCGTGTCGGAATTCCAACAGGCGGGACGCCCAATACCGTTCAGTTAGCATTTACAACCGGTGATCGAAGGCGGAGGGCAGAATTCCCGGGCCACAGTGGCGCGGGCATTCTGCCCGCCGCCTCTCTTTCTTACGCAATCCCAACACCTAACCGAACAGGATTGGGCGGGCGGCTATCGGGCCGATTTTTCCGGTTTTTGAAAGAAATCCGGTGGCAGGCACGTCACTAGTGTGCTGTCACCCATAGCCCGCAGCCAGCAACCCCATCACCCAATGAAAACAAAACCGCCCGCATTGCCCGCATTGATGATTCTCGCGACACTGATGATGTGCGCCTCGTCATCCCATGGTCAGGAACCGCAAGACAAGCTGGATACCATCAAACCGGTGCCGTTTACGGCGGTTCATCTGGACGATGTGTTCTGGACACCGCGTATTGAGACCAATCGCGCGGTGACCATTCCCTATACTTTCGGGAAATGCGAGGAAACCGGCAGGGTCGACAACTTTATCCGGGCCGCGAAGAAGCTGCGCGGTGAGAAACTTGAAGACGACCAGGTGCGGGGATATAGCTTCGATGACACCGACATTTACAAGATCCTGGAAGGCGCCGCATTCGGGCTGTCGATCAAGGCGGATCCGAAGATGGATCAATATCTCGATGGGCTCATCGCGAAGATAGCAGCGGCCCAGGAACCCGACGGTTACCTGTATACCGCACGCACCATCAACCCCGAAAAACCCCACGGCTGGGCCGGGAAAAAGCGCTGGGAGAAGGAACGGGATTTGAGTCACGAGCTGTACAACATGGGGCATTTCTACGAGGCCGCCGTGGCTCACTATATGGCGACAGGCAAGAAGTCGATGTTGAATATCGCCACCAAGAACGCCGACCTGCTGTGCAACGATTTCGGGCCCGGCAAGAACGAGCACTGGCCCGGCCATCAGATCATCGAGATGGGACTGTGCAAACTGTATCGCACCACGGGAGAGAAGAAGTATCTCGACCTGGCCAAGTTCTTTCTCGACACCCGTGGTCCCGACTACGGCACCTATGCCCAGGCGCATAAGAAGGTCCTCGACCAGGACAAGGGAGTCGGCCACGCCGTGCGCGCGACATATATGTATTCCGGGATGGCGGACGTCGCCACGCTGACCGGCGACACAAGTTATATCACCGCCATCGACAGGATATGGGAGAATATCGTTGGCACGAAATTGTATATCATCGGCGGACTCGGCCAGCCCGGCGGTCCTGAAGGATTCACCGAGGACTATGCGCTGGGCAACGAGTGCTATTGCGAGACGTGTGCGGGGATCGGGAATGTATACTGGAACCACCGGTTGTTCATGCTGCACCGCGACGCAAAGTATATCGATGTGCTCGAGCGGGCGCTATACAACAATGTCATTGCCGGCGTGTCGCTCGACGGCAAGAGGTTCTTCTATCCCAACACCCAGTCATCGAGCGGCACGGGGCGCAGGCCCGAGAGGTCGGAGTGGTTCGGGTGTGCCTGCTGCCCGGGCAATATCGCCCGCTTTGTCGCATCGGTTCCCGGCTATCTTTACGCCACCAAAAACAACGACGTTTATGTCAATCTCTACGCGGCCGGCAAGGGCGACCTGAAGGTTGGCGACAACGCGGTCACGATCACCCAGGCAACGCGCTACCCGTGGGAGGGGAACGTCAAACTGACGATTGGGACGCAAAACGAGTGTCGTTTCGCGCTCAAGGTTCGCATTCCGGGATGGGCGCAAAACACGCCGGTGCCTTCCGACCTCTACAAATACATGGATGAGAGCGGTGAAAAAGCGACGCTGAAATTGAACGGCGAACCGGTTGCGCTCGCGGTCGACAAGGGGTACGTCACTTTTGACCGCGCCTGGAAGCAGGGTGACATGATCGAGTTGAATTTGCCGATGCCCATCCGCAGAGTGACGGCCAACGACAAGGTCGAGGCGGACCGGAACCGGGTCGCCATTGAGCGCGGGCCTATCGTTTTCTGTGCCGAATGGCCCGACAATAATGGCAAAACGCATGGTCTGATACTGCCCGATAGCACGAAGCTGACATCCGGATTCCGGAAGGACATGCTCGGCGGCATCGAAGTGATCCAGGGGAAGGCTCTGGCGGCAAGTCCGGGTGAAGCCAACCAGGCGGCGTCAAAGAGCGACCATGCACTGGTGATGATACCCTATTATGCGTGGGCACATCGCGGCAAGGGCGAGATGGATGTCTGGCTGGCCAGAAATGATGAGGCGTTCAAGGCATTGCCGGCAAAGAAGAAACCGTGAACACAACCCCCGTCTTGCGCTCCATGGCCGACGCGTCGGGTACGGGCATCGCGGACAATCCTGTCAATTTGAGAATTTTCAACCGCAGATGGACTCAGATGGACGCAGATGAAGCACACAGATAAAGACTGAATTATCATTCTTGATAGTTAAAACGACAGTATTGGGCATCGCGGAATGGTCCCCGGCGCCATGAGCCATCATGATATGCAAGGGGGGATGGCACGTCAGGCGCGCATCTGCTGGAGCATGCTGTCTTTGTCGTAGATCTCCCACGCTTCCGCCAGTTTGGCGTTCTCGATGCGGAACGTGCTGATGGCCGGCAAGCGAATGATGTTGCCCTTGGGCATGATGCCGGCGAACTCGGCGATGTGTTTGAACGTCACCACAAAATGGCAGTCCACCTTATCGCCTTCTGCAATCATGAACTCGATATCAATCTTAATGTCGCTGAAGATGCTGCCGAGGATGTCCTTGAAAAACCGGCGGACGCCTGCCGGGCCTTGGGGAAGGTCGGGTGGCATGTGATGATCCACGAATGTGTCGCTGACCACCTGTCCGATTCCGGACAGGTCGCCCATGACCTCGGTGTAATACCGTCGAACCAGAGTCTTGTTTGCTTCTAACATGATAGGTCTCCTTGTTGGTTGGGATGTGTGCACAGGTGTTTCTCACAATCGAGCGCCCTTGGCAACCGGATTCCGACCGGATTCCGACCACTGTGAAGAGGCTCACGGAGGCCGGTCAGAGTGTGCATGTCACCGATAACGGCAAGCCCTTGTGGGTGGTGCGCTCCGCAACCGCGCCGTCACTCGCTGACGCTGACAGGCAGCTTGTGGATGATGAGCTCGATGCCATGCTCGCGGAACGCCGCTCCCCGGTTTCCGCAGGGCAACTGGTGGTGGATTCCCGTATGCCATGACCTACGTCGGTCCATCAAGGGCACTTTTTGAAAGTCTTGAAAGAAAACCGATTTTCCGCTGGTATTGGAGGAGTGAAAACCCACGCTGTCCGTGAGGATCGACCCGTAATGGGGCACCGTGAGGGGTAACAAAAAACAACAAGGAAAGAGACGATGAAAAAACTGATTCTAGCAACGAGTGTGATTTTGGGGTTGGCATGGCATGTGGCGGCGGCGGAGGCTGCGGCGCAGGCGGCAGCGCCGGAAAAGCGCGAGAAGGAATTCACGGTCGCGAACCAATACCTCATCATGCCCATCCAGAACAAGGGCAAGGGCTCGACCATCAAGCTCTATATCGACGACAAGGCGGTTCGCCAGTACGACCTGGTCCTGGCACCCACCGCGGCGGAGGCCGACTGGTATGCCTTCTTTACGATCGGGAACTACAAGGGGAAGAAGGCGCGGGTCGAGGCCACCACCACCGAGGCCGGCTTCGCGCTGATCAAGCCGTCGGATACCATCCCCGGCGAGGAGAACTTCTACAAGGAGCCGCATCGCCCGCAATTCCACTTCACCCAGAAGGTCGGCTGGAACAACGACCCTAACGGCATGGTCTATCACAACGGCAAGTGGCACCTGTTCTTCCAGCACAACCCGGTGGGTCTGCCGTGGGGCAACATGACCTGGGGGCATGCGACGAGCAAGGACCTGGTGCACTGGGAGCAGCATCCCGACAAGATCTTTCCCAAGACCATGTGCAAAGGCGACGCCTTCTCCGGCAGCGCCACGGTGGACAAGAAAAACACCGCCGGCTGGGGTGAGAATGCGCTGGTCGCCTTTCTAACCGACACCGGTGCCGGCGAGTGCGTCGCCTACAGCACCGACAATGGGGAAACGTTCACTTGGTACGAGCAGAACCCGGTTGTGAAACACCGGGGCCGCGACCCCAAGGTGAGCTGGTATGCCTACAGCAAGGAGGCCCAGCCGCTCGACGACAAGGCGAAGGCGCTCGGTGGCCACTGGGTGATGGCGGTCTATGACGAGAAACAGGGGGTAGGCAGGAATGCCGCCTTCTACACCTCCACCAACCTGAAAGAGTGGACCGAGCAGAGCCACCTGCCAGGTTACTACGAGTGCACCGACCTCTTTGAACTGGCTGTCGATGGCGATGCGAAGAACACCCGCTGGGTCGTGTTTGCAGCCGATGCCAAGTATGCCGTGGGCAAGTTTGACGGCAAGACCTTCACCCCCGAACACGAGGGCAAGCACCAAGTCCACTACGGGCCCTACTATGCCTCCCAGACTTTCGACAATTCGCCCGACGGCCGCAGGATCCAGATCGGATGGAACAAGGTCGGGTCGCCGGGACCCTACAACCAGCACTTCAGCTTCCCTCATTGCCTGACGCTGCACAAGACCGATGACGGCATCCGCATGTTTGCCACGCCCATCAAGGAGATCGAAACACTGCGCGCCAAGAGCAACACGGCAAAGCCGCAGAAGCTGGATGCGGACAAGCCGCTCGACCTGGCGGTGGGCAGCGACCTGTTGGACATCCGCCTGACGGTGGAGGTCGGCACCGCCGCAACCATCGAGCTGAACGTGCCGGGCGGCGTCGTCAAGTATGACGTGAAAGCCATGAAGCTCAACAACGCCGAGATGAAGCCGGTTGACGGCAAGATCAACGTGCAGGTCTTGGTTGACCGGGCGTTGATGGAGATCGTCGGCAACGGCGGACGGGTTTATATTTCCGGCGCGGGTCCCGGCAAGAAGGTGGATGTGAAAAACATCTCGGTCATGGCCACCGGCGGCGACGCCAAACTCGTCGCGTTCGAAGCCCACGAGTTGAAGTCGATCTGGAACAAGGGTGCCGCCCGCTGATAGAACATATCATCACAGAACGAACATTCAGATGAAACCGTTGCTGGTTAGCGCAATAGCCTCATGGATTGTCACGGTTTCGCTCGCTGGCGAGACGGTGACGTACCGGAATCTGGTGGGGCGATTGACAAACCTCGAACGGCTCGCCACGCCCGTGATTCCCGGGGAGAAGACCTTCGCGTCCACAAGCCATGATCGGGGCGGGAAGTATGACCCCAAAACCGACACCTATGGCAATTGGAGCGCCAACAACGACGGCGGCGGCTGCATCCGCCGCGAGGGCGAATCACAGGTGATGGTAGAGCTTGAGGGTGCCGGCGTGTTGTGGCGCATCTGGTCGGCGCTGGCGAAGGAGGGCCACATCCGGATATATATCGATGGCGGTGAAAAACCCATCATCGATAAGCCCTTTGGCGATTATTTCGGCGACTATGAGAAAGACTATCCCGGATTGGCCATGACCCTTTCGCGCGGGCGCAACGAATTCATCCCGATCTCGTTCGCGAAATCCTGCAAGATAGTCGTGGATAAAGGGTGGGGGGCCTATTTCCACTGCACACATACGATCTTCCCGAAGGACACCCAGGTGGAGCCATTTCCCGGCTTCACTCCGGACGTCGTCGCCTTGCTCAAGTCGGCCAGCGACATCTGGAAAAACCGTGGCACGCATCCCTATGCGCCCGCCGCAGAAGCTTCTTCCGGGAAGAAGACGCTGAAGATAGCGCCCGGCGCCTCCCAAATCCTTGAGCGTGCCGGTGCCGGTGCCGTCCGTGTTCTGAAGGTCAAGCCGCTGGAAATGCCGGAAAACGCCGTCGCCCGCGAGGACATCCTGCGGGAACTAACAATCACGATATCATGGGACGGCGCAAGTTCGCCGGGCGTGTGGGCGCCGCTGGGCGATTTTTTCGCCACATCTCCAGGACTCAACTCCTACAAGACCCTGCCGATGGGATGCATCGACGGGACGTTCTACTGTTATTGGTATATGCCCTATTCGGACGGGATGAAAATGGTCTTCGCCAATGATGGCAAGGAGGCCCGCAGTCTGGAGGTGGAACTGGAAACAGTCCCGCTCATGAAGTCGGTGGCAGACACACTGCTTCGCTTCTCCGCCGTCTGGCATGCCGGTGATTTTACCGGTCTCGACGCGAAACGATTCATGCAGACCGGTGGCGACCGCTGGCCGGACTGGCCGCTCTTGGTGGTGCAAGGCAAGGGCCGCTTTGTCGGCATGACCGAACACATCTGGAAGTTCGGCGACTGGTGGGGCGAAGGCGACGAGAAGTTCTTCATCGACGGCGAGAAAGTGCCTTCGACCATCGGCACTGGCAGTGAAGACTACATTGGCTATGCGTGGGCCGCCAACAAGCCCTTCATCACCTTCGACAGTGCGCTGGCGGCCTGTTCGCGCCTGCGCCCGGACGCCAACGAGGACACCTCGGTATGCCGTTTCCACGTCTGCGACGATCTGCCGTTCATGAATGGTTTCCAGGGTTTCATCGAAGTGATGCCTAACAAAAACTGCCGACCCTGCCTGTATGACACGTGTGTTTACTGGTATGCCGAAAAGGGAGCGAAAATCCCCTATCCGGTGGTACCACTCGACGGACGGCGTCACGCACGCCCATCTAGCGAAATGAAAAGCGTTGTGCCTGTGACGATGGCCAAGTGATTCTGACAACCGTTCCCTCGGGGCACGGGTTGTCCTGCTAACCGTTAGAGGCACATGCCCGGTTTCGTCAGGCAGCGGGCCTGGTCAAACGTCGGGACCGGGCGGTAATCCGGCAGGGTGGCGTATTTCAGGTTCCGGCGGCCCCAGTAACTGCCGTAGTACTGGCAATTGGTATCCACCCAGTTGGTGATTTTCA
>CAISTY010000075.1 GCA_903888515.1 Akkermansiaceae bacterium
CCCCCCCCCCCCCCACCCCCCCCCCCCCCCCCCCCCCCCCCCCCCCCCCCCCCCCCCCCCCCCCCCCCCCCCCCCCCCCCCCCAACACCCGGCCAAGCGGTGGTTGAGCGCGATCGAGCGGCGCAGCTCACGCATGACATCCACCATGGCACGGCATGAGACGGCGGCGGCGGCGGCGGCCGGGTCCAGGGTTGCGTGGCGGCTCACATAGCGGCCGATCTCGGCGAAAAGCTGGCGCATCCGGGTGTCGAGCACGCCGCATTCCGCACGCATGCCGGATAGTTCACGGTTGACCTCGCCGATCACTTGAAAGGCGGCGGACGCGCTGACCCGCCGATCTTGTCGATACTTCTTGAGTTGGTCATCGATGAGATCGACTTTCGCATCGCCAGCCGAGATCATTTCACCGATTTGGATACGTTCCTGTTTGAGTTCCGAGAACCGGGTTTTGAGTTCGACAAGACGGGATTTGACCTTGTCAACTTGCTCGGGGTCCGGTGCCGCGTCGGTGAATTCCTTGGTCAGCACCTCGAGTTTCATCTTGAGGCCGACGTATGCGCGGCGGGTCTCACGGGCTTGGGCGACGATCTCATCCCGCTTGAAGCCGAGTTGTTCGAGTTCGGTGAGCAGAAGCGCCTGCTGTTCTAACAAATGCTGATCGGACTCCGGGGTGTTGTTCAATAGTTGCGCCCGCTCCTCGTGGGCTCGCTCGAGCGTCGCCTCGCAGGCGAGGAGTTTGGCGTGGAGCTGTTCCCTTTCCTTGGACAATTTCCGGAGATTCCAATATTCGACGGAAAGGGCTTCGATGCCTTCGACGTGTTCCCATATCCTCTCGCCGAGGTGAGCCTCGGCCTCACGCAGCAGGTGCATTTCGCTCGCCGCATCCCCGAGGCGATGGCTTCTGCGGAAGTAGCCGAAGGCTTGGGCGATGCGGGCGATGTAATAACGGGTCGAAGTCATGGCAACGTCTGAAAATGGGAGTTGAATGAAGATACCCGGTGTTCGAAAAATCCTCAGGCAGGACCACGCTTGCCGGAACCCTGCCGACGTGGATGTATGCCTTCAGCCGCCGCCGCAGGATCGTGCTGGCGGGGGTTTTTTGCAAGTCCGAAACGCGCGGGTGCGGGGTGGGCTTGGCGCACGGGACCTTGTCCGAGCAACATGGCGATTTCCACCCGGTTGAGGATGGCCCATCTCCCGGGCTCCAGATCGCCCAGCCAGAGACCGCCGATGCGCACCCGCATCAGTTTGGTCACCTGATAGCCGAAACTTTCAAACATCACCCGGATCTGGCGTTTCGCACCGTGATCCAACACCACGCTCAGCCGGCGGGGTGACAGGCGTTCGATGGATTTCGCCTTGAGCTTGCCTTCCGCGGTGTAAACACCCGCGAGAAACTGGTCGAGGTGCGCGTTTTCGAATGCTTGATTGGCGGTGACGAGATATTCTTTTTCGACCGCCTTCGACGGATGCATCAACTGCTGCGAGAGATCGCCGTCATTGGTTAGAACGAGCAAGCCCTCGGAATCACGGTCCAGACGCCCGACGTGATGGAGCGAGCGCAGGGTTTCGGGCAACAAGGAGTAGATCGTCTCGCGCCCGAGTTCGTCCTCTCGCGTGCAGACATAGCCGCGGGGTTTGTGGAAGGCAATGATCACGGGAGCGCGCGGGACCACACGCTTGCCATCGACGCGGACGTGGTCGCCTGCGGCAATCTGAGAGCCCGGTTGGAGACACGGGCTGCCGTTCACTTCCACCCGGCCCGCCTTGATGAGTTGGTCGCACTTGCGGCGGGATCCCACGGCGCAGGAGGCGAGGAATTTGTTGATGCGGGTGCCGTCTTTCATGGCGCTGGGGTGGAATGCCCGGTGCGCGAAACCGTGTGGGTTGCGCGCGTGGGAAGGAAATCCAACCCGGAAATCAACCTTCGTGTTTGGTCTTCGGAAGGCCCACGGGTGAGCGGCCGGCTTGCCATTCACCACGCTCCCTGAGCAGTTTGACCCGCTCGAAACGCTTGAGAACGGAACGCTTGCCACCAACCGTGGCATTGGATTTGAGACTGTTATGCTTGGACATCGCCGGAGGTGGTTAAATAATCGCGGGAGGCGGAAACTAGGGGCATCCGGCGTGCGTGGCAACCCGAAAATCGGGAAATTTTTGTTCCACCAGTGCTGCCGCCTGATCGGCTGTGACGCCTTCGTGAAAATCATCGTTGACCATGCACACCGGCGCGGTCCCACAGGAGGCCAGACATTCGACGAATTCCACCGAGAAATTGCCGCACGGCGAGACGGCAATCGGATCGTGATGCGCATCACATTGCGAACGGTCGATGCCGGTGAGTTCGCACAGGCGCGCCATCAGTTCGTAAGATCCGCCCATCGCACAGGACAGCGTGCGACAAACACGGATATGGAATTTTCCCGGTGCCGACTGCCGCAGTCCGGGGTAAAACGACACGACCTCGAGTACCTGGATCAACTCGAGATCCAGCTTGCCGGCGACCCACCGGATCGCGGGCGCGGACAAATAACCGAACTTCTGCTGGACAAGGTGGAGCAGCGGCAACATGGCGGATCGCTTGCTCGCCGGATAATGGGTGAGTCTCTCCGCTGCCTCGGTCTCCAACCCGGGCGTGACCTCAAACGGCGGGAAATACTTCGTGCCGGGGGTCTCGGGTGAGGCGGTTTGTTCTGCAAGCAGGGAATGGGACATCGGGGAATGGAGAGAAGTGGGTTGAGCCGCAAAAAGGCGAAAAAATAGCGCAAAATCAAGGTTGAGAATCGAGATCGCGGGATAATGCGTATTTTTTGATTTGAAGGATGGGAGAGCCGAAATTGATGAGCAGGCCATGCTCTTTACGGGAAGCACGAAGGTATCCAAGCAATTGGGCAATGTGCTCATTGAGAAGGGTTTTTACTGCCTTAAGCTCAATGATCAACTCGCCGGCAACCAGTAAATCAACATCGAGGTCACCGAGCAAAGTCCCATCCTCATCGAAAACCGATAATGATGGCTGTTGTTCCACCTCAACGCCTTGGCGGCGCAGCCTGTTGGCCAAACCGTTCTCATAGATCTTCTCTTTGTGACCATGGCGCAAAAACCTGTGAAGAGCGAAGGAACACTCCCTCACCTGATCACACATTTGGAAAATATAATCTTTTTGCGCCATTTTTGAACCTTTTTGCGGCAAGAAAAATCCCATCATCGGTCGCACTCGCCCATGACAAAATCCAGCGAGCCGAGGATGGCCGGGATGTCCGAGACCATGTGCCCTGGCAGCAAGCGCGAGAGGATGGACAGGTTGCAGAACGAGGGGCTGCGGATCTTCAAGCGGTAGGGAACGCCCCCACCCTTCGAGTGAATGTAGAAACCCAGTTCGCCCTTCGGGTTTTCCGCCGCGAAATAGACCTCGCCCGCAGGGGCGTTGATGCCCTGCGTGGCAACTATGAAATGGTGGATGAGCTCTTCCATCGACATCATCACCTTTTCCTTGTCGGGTAACATCCCCTTCGCCTCCGCCAGATTGACGGGGCCCGATGGCATGGTGTCAATCACCTGGCGGCAGATGCGGATCGCCTGGCGGACTTCCTCCTTGCGGATCTGATAGCGGGCGTAACAATCCCCCTCGTCCGCGACCGGCACATCAAACTGATAGTTCCCGTATCCCAGATAGGGACTATCCTTGCGCAGGTCACGCGCCATACCGGAACCGCGCAGGTTCGGACCGGTGAGCCCCCAGGCAATCGCGGATTCGCGGGTGATCACTCCAACGTCGATCATCCGGTCCATAAAGATTTTGTTCTTGTCGAGCAGCTTGGAAATTTCCCCGAGGGCGACCTCGCATTCGTCGAGGAATTCGCGCACGGCCGCCGCGAAGCCGGGCGGCATGTCGCGGAGTTGTCCGCCGACGCGGGTATAGGAGGTGGTGAAGCGCGCACCGGTGAGTTGCTCGCACAGGTTGTACACCTTCTCGCGCTCGGTCATGGTGTAGAGGAAAACCGTCATCGCGCCGACATCCATCGCGCAGACGCCGATCCCCAACATGTGGGAGGAAATGCGGGCAAGCTCGCAACACAGGACGCGCAGCGCCTGACCGCGCGGCGGCAACGTCCAGCCCATGAGTTTTTCCACCGCACAGGCGTAGGCCACGTTGTTGGCAAGTGGCGCCAGGTAGTCTAACCGATCCGTGTAAGGCACGAATTGGTTGTAATGCATGCTCTCGGCGATCTTCTCGTCGCCGCGGTGCAGGAACCCGACATCGGGATCCGCCTTGCGGACGACCTCGCCCTCCAATTCGAGCACGAGTCGCAGCACACCGTGGGTCGCCGGGTGCGATGGCCCCATGTTGAGGACCATGCGCTCGCCGACCAGATCGCCGGTTCCGTCCTGATAGGACTCAGCCGCGCGGGCGGCACGGTCGATGGGATCTGGAGCCTCGATTTCAATAGTGGATTCGCTCATGCCGGTGGCATCTGAATAAACACCTGATCTCACACGGTTCGCAAGGGGTTGGTGATTCCATTACTGGCTGCCCCGGCCGTAACGTTCAAGGAATTGGCGGAGCAGCCCGTCCACACGATCCGTGTCCAAGACCTCGGATGGGTTTTCGGCAGACTCGGGAGGAAACGCCGCAGCGGCCCCCTCAGGCACCGCCGATGGAGGCGCGGACACAGGCACCGGAATGCCTGCGTGTGGCTCGTTCACGGTCGCGGCATGGAATGCCGTATCCCTCGCAACTTCAGGTGGCGGAGGTGCCGGTTGCGGCGCGGGGATTTCCGGTATCACCTCCAACGCGTGGGATGCCGGCGGCGGTGCAGCCATGGCCGACGCACGCAGCCATGCAACCCCGGCGGCTCGCATCAGACCGCGGGCGTGAGTGACCGCTGCGGCGTGGTCCACATGCGCGAGCAGCCGCGTTCCCAACCCGGGCGCGCGGGATTCCAGCAACGCCAGCATTTCGTTCTCGCTCAGCGGCTTGAGTTCAATCACGACTTCCGTGAGACGGTCGGTAAGCCCGTCGCTGAGACGCGGCAAAAACGCGTTCTGCCAGATGTCCTGGTTGAGGGAGAGAATGATGTCCAGCCGCTCGACCGACTGGCGCAACGCCCCCATGAATGCCGCCAGTTTGAGGGCGGCGGTTTCATCCGCGGAAAATCCTTCGAGATTGTCGGCCACCAGCACCACGCGCATCAACAGGCCTAACAGACCGAGCAATGCCTCCAGCCGTTCCAGCACCCGGGCATCCCCGGAATGCTGCCCGTGAACCGCTTCGGACAAGACCCGATGACGCATCGGATTTTCCACCGGTGCGGTCACGAATTGGAACAACGCCTCCACCCAGAACGCCACTTCCCGGATCGGAAGATCGCACCGGTGCGCCAATTCCAAACTGAACCGCTGGCCTAACACCTCGAAGTTATCGCGCGCCCAATGGGCGGTGACGGCATTCGGATGATGAAAGTCAAAGATCTCTATCGGCCGCGTGCGCAACGCCGAAACAGCCCCATCGCAATCCTGGCAAGGCACCTCACCGGCTGTCACCAGCGGTTGTAACGCCAAGGCAAACAGACGGCGCACCACCACATCCAAAACACAGAGCCCGCCAGAACCCGGCAAGGGACGCAATAAACGACTCAACGCGTCGTCAATCACCGTGGCCGCATCAATCTGACTGCCATGGGCCGCATGCAACGGAATGAACTCGTGACTCGCCCCGAGGTGGTGCTGGATGCGCGTGAGCAAATGCGTTTTCCCGTGGCCCGCCCGCGGCGCGCGCAACAGAATACAACGTCCGGGTTTCTCCACCGGGACCGCGAGAATATCGTGGAGATTCTCATAGGCCTGCCGGTTCACCGCGTCCGCATGCGCAATGGGAAGGTGCCCGAATGATTCAAACAGGGATTGGAACGGGTGCTCGTTGGACATGGCGTGAAGCGTGCGCTTCGAACCAAGAGTGGCGGCCTTTCCCCGCTTGCACAAGAACAGAGGAAAAAAAACGCATGGCGGGATCTTCTCCGGGGGCCGCGCCTAAAACGGCCAGATCAGCGGAATCAGCAGGCAGCCGGTGATCCAGCAAATCAGATCCAGCGGGATGCCGACGCGCAGGAAGTCGCTGAACCGGTAGCCCCCCGGACCATAGACCATCATGTGCGTCTGATAGCCCATCGGCAAAGCGAAGGCGGTGGAAGCGGCCACCGTCACGGCCATGATGAAGGGTCGTGCATTCACGCCGAGCTCGCCTGCCAAAGTCACCACGATCGGGATCATCATCACGGCGGTGGCATTGTTGGACAGCACTTCGGTGATCAGGAGCGTGAGCAAAAACACCAGCCATAACATCACCAACGGCAGATTTTCCCGCGGCACCAGATTTTCAGTTAGATCAACCATGCCGCGTGCCAACCATACGGCGGTGCCGGTGTTTTGCATGGCTAGCCCGAGCCCGAGCAACCCGTAAAGCATCAGCAGCACCTGCCAATCAATGCTGGCATACGCCTCGCGCGGCGTCACCACCCGCAACCATAACAACGCCAGCGCCCCGACCAGCGCCGCATAGTGAATCGGAATGGCCGGCACCCACGGATAGATGCGGTGGAAATAATCCGTGAGCGTGGCTGTCAGCACCACGCAAATCAGCGTGGACCATGCGAGAATCACATGATAGGGACGATGGTGGCGCGTTTGCTCCGGCGTGGGTTCGTCCGGCATGTCGGTCATCACGAAATCACGGGTGGCCTCGAGCGCCTCGAGGTTGTGGCGTGCGGTGATGACGAGCAGCGTGTCACCGGTTTCAAGGGTCAGCTCGGCGAGGCGGCCGGTGATGTTCTCGCCGTTGCGATGCACGGCGAGCACCACGCTGTTATAGCGCTGGCGGAAATCCGCGTCGGCCAATGTGAAATTGGTTAGCGATGATTCATCGCGGATGACGAGTTCGGTGACAATGCCATTCACCGTGGATAGCACCTCCGCGCCGATCCTGGCGAACAAGGCGTCGGGCTTCGCGGCCCCGCCACGACGTCGGTGTAGCGCTATCAGAAAGCGGTCGTTGGTTTCCACCCGGATCGTGGACAAGGGCAACATTACGCGGGCACCGTTGCGGCGCACTTCCATGATGTGGATGCCATCCGCCAGATTCGCCAGCGGGGTCTCGGCAAACGCTTTGCCAATAAGCGGCGAGTTGCGGCCAATCAACAAGTGATAAAGCGGCGTGGCGCGATGGTCGATATCCAGACTGCCGGTGATCGATGAACGCGCCGGCATGAGCTTCGGCCCGCAAATCGTCAAATAGGCAATGCCGGCAATCGCCAGCGGAATTCCCAACGGCGTCAGCTCGAACATCGACATCGGCGCCACATGAAGATCACGCAGCGCCCCGTTGACCAACAGGTTGGTCGAGGTGCCGATGAGCGTGCAGCACCCCCCCAGAATCGACGCATAGGAAAGCGGCATCAACAGACGCGACGCCGGGATGTCCTTGGATCGTGCAAAGCCGAGGGTCACCGGCAACAAAATCGCCACGATCGCCGTGTTGTTCATCCACGCGCTGAAAAACACGGCCACACAGGAAAACGCCAGAATCGCCCAGCGCGTGTTGCCCGACAAGCGGTCGCGCAGGACGCGCCCGATGTGATCAACCGCACCGGAATGTTCCAACGCACCACCGATGACAAACAACGCGGCTATCGTCAGCGGCGCCTCGTTCTTGAAGACCTCCGTCATCTTCACGGGGTCAACCAATCCAAGCGCCACCACCAGACACAAAATCGACAGCGCGAGCACGTCCGGCGCGGCCCACTCGCGAATGAACGCGACGAGCGTCAGCGCAATGACCAGCAACGTGAGGAAAATCTGAGGCGTCATGGGGGCGTCCACCCGTGCGGGAGGCGACACCTCCCATGAACCGCCCGCAACACTTTGGCAAGCGCAGGATGAAAAAAACGACCCCGCAGGGATCCCAAATCCCAAATCCCAAATCTCAAATCTCAAATTTCAAATCTCAAATCTCCATTGGAAGCGGGCCACGCTCAGCGGGCGTGTTTCCCTGCTGGAGCCGCATGCTCGGCAGCGTCGCCCGCGTGCTCATGGAGTTGCTTGGTGCCCCCAGGGCCTTCAAATGCATGGCGCTCACAGGACACGCCCGCCATCGCAACCACCCAAATCCACACGAATATCAGTTTCATCGCGCCCATCCATACCCGATCCTCCCCGAAACACAAGCCATGGGTGCAGCGCAAAGTGATTGCAGGCAAAAGGTCGGAGTGTCATAGAACTGGACTTGTGCGGTTATCCTCAGATGAAGGTGGCGCGGCCTCGATGAGGCCGCAGGACACAGGGGCGACCAAGCAGTGACGGAGAGCGGGACTTGGAAGCCGTGATCGATGGAGTGCGGAGTAGTAGCGGCGTCTCTATGATGGCGTCGCTGATTGATGATCTTGATCTTGAAGGCGGCGACCCATTGGCGGCGAGTCTGAAGACTCACGCTCCGGCGCAATACACGCAAGCGCAACTGGATTCCTGATTATTTGGCTGATCAATAATAATGACATTTGTCAGGTCTTCATCATATTTCAGACTCCATGATTTTGGCTGAAGTCTGCTTGCGTTTGGTATGACCAAACGTTAATGTGTGAGGCCAGACAATTGGAGTTCGCTGGCGATCACGCGCATGAAAGACCGAAAATAGGCTTGATTCTGGCGGAGGAGATGCCAAATTGAGGCGCAAAATGGAGTCAGTACGACGATTTTTCACACCGCCGGTCGATCATTTTTTTCTGCTCGGTCCACGAGGGACGGGCAAGACGTGGTGGACTCGGCAAGAGTTTCCCGAGGCTTTGCGGGTGGATTTGCTGGATCCTGAGATGCTACGTGCGATGGCGGCGCACCCGGAACGATTGCGGGCACGGGTGGCAGCCATGCCAGGGGTCAAGCAAGTGGTCATCGACGAGGTGCAGAAGCTGCCCGAGTTGCTGGAAGTGGCGCATTGGATGATCGAAGAGAAGGGCGGA
>CAISTY010000076.1 GCA_903888515.1 Akkermansiaceae bacterium
CCCGACTTGGCGGACTGGAGGCCAAAATCAGCTATTTTCGTCCATGTTAGGCTCTGGAACCCTTGATTTTGCTTGGGTCGCTTCCCAAAAGTGCTTGTAGTGCCGACCTACCCCCTTGCGCTCCCTTGTCTAACAGTAGTGTAATCCCGTCATGTTTTTGCGCTGTAAGAAACGTCGCAAGGATGGCAAGGTGCACCGGTACTGGAGCATCGTCGAGAATCGTCGGGTCACGGACGGGCGTATCCTTCAACGCCACGTCCTCTATCTGGGGGAGCTCAACGGTGTCCAGGAGGCGTCCTGGCGCCGAACCGTGGAGCTTTTTTCCAGTGATGGCAAGACTCCCCAACAAGTCTCGCTCTTCCCGGAAGAACATCTGCCAGGTGACAAGGACGGGCAAGTTCCGAGCATTGGCATCCGCCTTTCCCTCATGCGCCTTGAGCGGCCCCGGCAGTGGGGGGCCTGCTGGCTTGGCTGCGAACTCTGGCAGCAGCTCGGCCTGGATTGCTTCTGGCGCGAAAAACTTCCGCCAGGCCGCCAGGGAGCCCGCTGGGACCAGATCATCCAAACCCTCGTCCTCTACCGCCTCATTGATCCGGGCAGCGAATGGCGCCTGCACCGCCATTGGTTTGATCACAGCGCGCTGGCGGATCTTTTGGGTTCGGACTTCTCCCTGGCGGAAATCCACCGGCTTTACCAATGCCACGACCTTCTGTTAGTCCACAAGTCTGCGCTTTTCGACTATCTCACCGAGCGTTGGCGGACCCTCTTCAATGTGAAATTCGATGTGCTTCTCTATGATCTGACAAGCACCTACTTCGAATGCAAACCACCCGAGAATCCCGCGGACATCCGCCGCTTCGGCTACTCCCGCGACAAGCGCGGCGACTGCGTCCAGGTCGTCATCGCCCTCATCGTCACGCCCGAGGGCTTTCCCATCGCTTACGATGTGCTGGCAGGCAACACCGCCGACAAAACCACTCTTGCTGACTTCCTCAAGAAAATCGAGACCCAATACGGCAAGGCTGACCGTATCTGGATTATGGACCGCGGCATTCCCACCGAGGAGACCCTGCTCCAAATGCGCCAGAGCGACCCACCCGTTTCCTATCTGGTCGGTACCCCGAAGGGAATGCTTGGCACCCTCGAGAAACCCTTGTTGGAACAGCCATGGCACACCGCCCGCCCCAACGTCAAAGTCAAGCTTCTCGCCCGCGATGGCGAAACCTACGTCCTGGCCCACAGCGAGGACCGCATAGCCAAGGAACGTTCCATGCGCCGCCGGCGGCTGCGCATTTACCTCAAGGCCCTCGCCGATTTAACCACCCGCAAACGCCCGCTCAAGCGCGACGAACTCCATCAAGCCATCGGGGCCGCCAAAAAACAGGCCGGTCGTGATGCCCGACACGTCAAAGTGCAGGTCCTGCTCCATGGCGCAGGCAACAACCAAGCCGCCACCCTGACCTATCAACTCGACCGCCACAGCCTGAGCGTGGCAAGGCGCCGCGAGGGCCGCTACCTGCTGCGGGCCAATCTAACCGACGGCGATCCTGTCAAACTCTGGGAGTATTACCTCCAGCTCACCGAGATCGAGCAAGCTTTCAAGGAACTCAAGGGCGACCTGTCCGTCCGGCCCATCCATCACCAGCTCGAGGAGCGCATCAAAGCGCATATCTTCATTTCGTTCTTGTCCTACTGTCTGCAAGTCACCCTCAAGGCCCGGCTCAGACGCTGTGCCAGTGGTCTGACGCCACGCGCGGTCATTGAAAAGTTCGCCGCCGTACAGATGCTTGACGTGTACCTCCCCACCACCGACGGCAGGGAAATCGTGCTGACGCGCTACACCCAACCCGAAAAAGATCTCCTGCTCCTGCTGTATCAACTCCAGCTCACCCTGCCCGAGCAACCTCCGCCAAAAATCCAAGTCCCGATCCACCCCTCCAATTAAGCAACTCCTGTAGTGCCGACCTTTTGAACCAATGCTCGCAAAATCAGGGCTTTCAGCCCCCCATATCCCTCCAGTCCGCCAAGTCGGGCTA
>CAISTY010000077.1 GCA_903888515.1 Akkermansiaceae bacterium
AGGGTTTGAACGTGGTTTTTGCAGGGCAAATTCCGTGGTTGGCGAAAGCGTCGCGAGGGGAGCGGTGGTTGGTGGGGGTAAGGCAAGGAAGAATGGCGGTGGAAGAATAGCGGCGGGCAGGATGCCCGCGCCACTGTGAAGCCCGGGGGTCATGACAGGGCAGGATGCCTGTTTTCCTGTTAACCGGCTATGATTGGGCGTCCGCAGACTGCCGATGCTTGTGCCGCAGGAAATCACGTTGACGAGAGATCTCCACGCCCTGCCTGCGTCCCTGTCAGGCAGCCAAAAAAAGGCCGCCCGGAAGAATCCGGGCGGCCTGAGAATTCAAGATTATGGGTTAGAAGCGGAAATTGACGCCAAGCACAAAGCCGAAGAGGCTCATGTCTTCACTGTCATCGTCGCTGACGCCGGACCAGTATTGGCCTTCCACGCCGCCACGGACATTGCCCGTAACGCTGCCGAAGCAGAAGTCGTATTGCAAGCCAGCGCCGACTTCCGAGATGAGGACGGTCCTGTCGTCATCGTAATAGTCATCGCTGCCGAAAAGAACTGACTGCTTGGCGGTCACGTAGAGGGAGATGTTGTTGCCGAGGGCGCGGGTCGCGTCCAAGCCGATCACGATACCCCAACCATCGAAGTCAATATCACCGTAATCCTCCTCAAAGGACGCCCAACGGACACCGATGAAGGGGGAAATCGACAGTTTCTCCATGGGTTTGAAGTTCTGGCCGATCACCAAATCAACGGAGGCCACATCCAGATCTTCATTGGAATCGGTATCCGTTTTGTAACCGAAGTAGGAGCCCTTGAGGAACAGTCCGTCGCTGAACTGATAACCGAGGGAACCACGCCAGGCAATGTCGTAGTCGGTGTCATCATATTGACCTTCAGATTGGTAGGGCTGAAGAGCCATGATTTCGAGACCGAGAGTCCAACCCTGTTCGGATGGAGCTTGCGGTGGAGCGGTGACCGGAGCCGGGGTTCCTGCGAAAACCGGGAGGGCCATGACGAATGGAATCAATAGGATTGGTTTCATAACGGCGCGAAACTAACGGACCCAACCCCCGCATGTCAACGGTTTTTTTTCATTAATTTAAATTTATTTTTCAGGCATGTGAAATTTCTTAATGCATTGGATTTGAGTGAGTTAGGTTGTAGTCAATATGAGAGTTGCGTATTTTTCGGGTTTTTTGCAGGGTTTGAACGTGGTTTTTGAAGGGCAAATACCGTGGTTGGCGAAAGCGTCGCGAGGGGAGCGATGGTTGGTGGGGGTATCAGGCGGGGCGGATTCGGTGGCGCTGCTGCATTTGTTAGTGGAAGGAGGATTCCGGAACCTTGCGGTCTGTCATTTGGATCACCGGTTGCGGGGGCGGGCCGCGACGGAGGACGCGCGATTTGTCGGGCGTCTGGCGGGGAAACTCGGGTTGCCGTGCGAGATCGGGCGGGAGGATGTGCGGGAGCGGATGCGCACCAGTGGGGAATCGATGGAGACCGCCGCGAGGCATGCGCGGCATGATTTTTTCTCCGGGTGCGCGGTCAAGCACCGGTGCCGGCGGGTTTTATTAGGGCATCAAGCCGATGACCAGGCCGAGACGGTGTTGTGGAATTTGTTGCGGGGATCGCACGGGCTCAAGGGGATGCGGGAAGAACAGAGCATCGTGGCGGGGGCCGGTATCGAACTGCGTTTGGTGCGGCCATTGCTCGGGGTGCGTCATGCCGACTTGGTGGATTGGTTGAGAACGCGCGGGCACCGCTGGCGGGAGGACCCCAGCAACAGTGAACCGGTGGCGGTGCGCAACCGTTTGCGGAACGAGGTTTTTCCATTGTTAGAGGAGATTTCCGGGCGGGATGCGGTGGCGGCGTTGGTGCGCGGCGCGGCCGATGCGGCAGAGCGCGAAGACCTCGAAAACGACGCCTTGGAGCGAGCACGGGTGCGCGATCCGCAGGGTCGCTTGCACCTTCCGGCGTTGCGGAAATTACCGCCGGATTTGTTGCGTGCCGCGCTGCGCGCATTCCTGATGGATCACGGGATTCCATCGATCGACCGCGCGTTGCTGGAGCGGGCCAGCGGCTTATTGGACACGTCGCAGCCAGCGGTGATCAATCTTCCCGGTGGCCGCAAGTTGCGGCGGCGTGAGGGACGATTGTGGATCGAATATTAGGGAAGCGGTTCATCAGGCGGGCAGGGACGAACCGCTTTAGTTCGTTAGATCGGCGCTGCGCCATTCCTCCCATCCGCCGGGGAAGATTCTGGCCGGGTAACCGCGGTCGGCGAGGTGGATGGCGACGGCGTGTGCGTCCGGGCAAGTGATGCTGGTGCAATAGACGATGATGGTTTTGCCTGCGGCCAGGGCGGCCTTGATCTCGGATTTGCGGGCGGTGATTGCGGCGTCGCATTGTTTGCGTGAAAGGTTGATCGCCCCCGGGATATGGCCGAGGCGATAGAAAAACGGGGCGCGGGCGTCATAGATCAACGCCATGCCGGATTGTTGGAGAGCGAAAAAATCGTCGAGGGAAATCGCGGAAACCACGCCGCGATCTTTGCTCGGGAGCGGCTTGATGGATGGCGGTTTGGTGGTGGTGGTTGTGGTGGTTGTGGGCAAGCGATGCGGTTGGGCAGTGCCGCGGTTTGCCGGTGGTGGCTGGGCCGGACCGGAACAGGAAGCGATGATGAGTACCATCACGAGGCCGGCGAATTTGATCCATGGACGGTTCATGTGACGTATGGGGTTGATGCTTCAGGCTGAACGGACGCGACGACGGGCTTTGATCGCCGTGGACTCCGCGCAGTAGGGGCACTGGAAGGTGTTCCTCAACAAAACCGTCAAAGCCACCCGCAGACGGTAGCTACCGAGTAAGGCGCGGGCGCTCCGGTGGGTCACGCATCGTTTTTTGGCGAGTACCGGAGTCATGCAAAGCGGGCATCCGGTGCGGGTGGCAATCAACCACTGCAGAAAAATATCGAGCATCGTCAGGCCCGCCATGATGCCACCGGTCACAGCGAGCCGGTAGTTGCCGGTGATCAGGGCTAGCAGCAAGACCCCGCAGGTGCCGCATACTAACAAATACTTGGTGAACAGCAGGAGTGCGGCAAGTCGGAAGCGGAGAACTGCGGATGTTGATTTGAGCCGATGCATCGGGGGGTGGGGCAGCGGCTGACAATCTCCGGGATGGAGGGTGTTGGCAAGTACGAATCGCCCGGATTTCTATAACTCGTCATCGTCGATGTTGTGGGTGAGGATGAACTGAAGGTCTTCCATGCCGAGGTTGGATGCGAAACCCTCGTCGCCGAGCACGTTGGTGACGAGCTGGGTCTTCTGATGTTGGAGAATGCGGATTTTTTCTTCGACCGTGTCGCGGGTGAGCAAGCGGTAGGCGATGACCTTGTTTTTCTGGCCGATGCGGTGGGTGCGGTCGATGGCTTGGTTTTCCACCGCCGGGTTCCACCACGGATCGTAGAGGATGACATAGGATGCCGAGGTGAGGTTCAGCCCCGACCCGCCGGCCTTGAGGGACAGCATGAAGACCGATGCGGCTTTGGTGGTTTGGAAGCGTTCGATCTCGCCTTTGCGGTCCTTGGTCTGACCGGTGAGGTAGTTATACGGACGGCTTTCCAGTTCGAGACGCGCCTTGATCAGATCGAGCATGGTGACGAACTGCGAGAAAACGAGCACCTTGTGTCCTTCCTCGTGGAGTTGATCCAACAGATAGAACAGGGATTCCATTTTGGCGGACTCATCCTTGAGGTATTTCGGATCGATGAGTCCCGGGTGACAGCAGATTTGCCGCAGGCGCATCAGTCCCTGGAGGATGGCGAACGAGTTTTTCTTCACTTCCTCGTCGGAATCGAGTCCTAACAGTGCTTTCTGGATACGTTTGAGTTCGGCCTTGTAGAGGTCGAGTTGGACGCCTTCCATTTTCGAGTAAACCTCTTCTTCGGTGCGCGGCGGGAGGTCTTGGGCGACCTGCAGTTTGGTGCGGCGGATCAGGAACGGACGCAGGCGCGAGGCGAGCCGGCTCTGGCTGAGCGGATCCTTGCGTTTGTCGAAGCGCTTCTTGAAATAGGCGCGGGAGCCGAGCACGCCGGGCATGGCGAAAGCCATCAACGACCACATATCCAGCAGCCGGTTTTCGATAGGCGTGCCGGTGAGCACCAGGCGGTTCTGGCTATCGAGTTCGCGGGCGCATTTGGCGGCCTTGGAGTCCGGGTTCTTGATTTGCTGGCCTTCGTCGAGGATGGTGGTGAGCCATTTGATACCGTTGAGTTCGTCGCCGCAGACGCGGAGCTGGGCATAGTTGAGGACGAGGATATCGACTTGGTTCTGGATGTGATCGACATCGATGTCGCTGCGGTTTTTGAGGATTTTGAGATACAAATGGGGGGTGAACTTCTGGGCTTCGCTGGCCCACACGTCCAACACCGACTTCGGGCAGACAACGAGCGCCGGCTTTTTCGGGAGATTCAATTTCCTGTGTTCTTCGAAGAGCCACAACAGATAGGTGAGGGCCTGGATGGTTTTGCCGAGGCCCATGTCATCGGCGAGGATGCCTCCGAAGTTGTTGACCGCGAGGTAGGCGAGGAACTTGAAGCCGTCAATCTGATAGGGACGCAGCGTGGCGTTGAGTTTGTCCGGGACTTCCGGATTGACCTCGAGCTGGATGTCACCCGCGCGGTTCTTGATGCGCTCCCACGCTTTGGGATCGAACACCTCGGCGGCCTTCGCATCGGCAAGTTGCAGGGCGTGCATCCGGTGCGTCTCGCCGGAAAGATCGAACGGATCGAGCCCGAGACGGGTGACGGCTTCGCGCTGGTCGGCGTCGAGCTTGATTTCAAGGCGCATCCACGAGCCGTCCTCCATGCGCACGTAGCCGCCGCGCGCGGCGACGAGCAGGCGGATTTGTGCTTTCGATAGATTGATACCTTGGACGTCGATGACGACGCGCAGGTCGAACCAGTCGATGTCCTGGCCGACGACCTCGAAGCGCACGGATGCGGTGACGGGGTCGGCGAGGATGGATTTGAGGCGCAGGTCGATGTCGAGTTCGATGAACTCGGGCATGGCCTTGATCCAATCCGCGAATTTTTCGGGGAACTGTTTGGTGATGCGGGTTTTGAAGGACAGGATTTTCTCGTCATAGGCCAGGCCCATATCATCGAGGATGCGGGGCACCGGATAGAGAGCCTCGCGGGCGAAGCGCAGCAGTTGTTTGCCCTTGATGGGGACTTGTTCGGCGAGTTCCCAGCCGTCCTTGGTGAAGCGCTCGGTTCGGCGGCCTTTGGTTTCGATGGCGGTGACGTCGATGACGAGGTGTTCGGTTTCGGCGGCGGTGAGGCCGGCGACGAGTTTCATTTCGAACTTCGGTTTGAGTTCGAGGTCGATGACGCGTTTGACGAGGGATTCGGGCAGAGAGGCACCGATTTTACGGAGGAATTCCACGCCTTCGAGCGAGTCGATGACGCGTTTGGGAATGAGGTATCGCGGCATCACCTCGGTTTCTTCGAGCCAGCGGGGTGGGCCCGGGAAGACGGTTTCGTCGGACTGATAGAATTCCTTGCGGCCGGGCAGCAGGCGGACCGAGTGCGAGACATTTTCGCCTTCGGCGGTGACCAGTTGGAGGGCGAAGCTTTTCGCGTCATAGGGATCGTCCTCACAGACCCAGCGGAGGGCATCTTCGACGACTTTGAACTCCCTGACGTCGAGGTTGACGATATAGCCGCTGAGTGCCGGCTGGCGGAACACGCGGTTCATGAAGCGGCAGGACTCCTCCTGATCGAAGTCGAGGGTGGTATCGCCGAATTTCCGATAGAAAGCGAGATAATGTTCCCACAGTGTCTGGCTGGGAGCGTCCATCAGCAGCGCGCCTTCGTGGTGGAGATTGACGTAGTGCTCGATGTCGTTCTTCTCGCGCAGTTGGAGCCAGGTCTGGGATTTCTCTTCCTTGACTTCGACGCGCGCCTCGTTGATGGTGGCGACGAGGCGGAAAGCGACCGTGAGCGGTTCGTCCTGTGGCGGGCGTTCATTGACCTGTTCGATGCGGTCATACCAAGCGGCGACTTCGCGTTCCTGCTCCCAATCGGCCATTTTTTTCTGCACGTGGCCGAGGTCGGTGATGACGTTCATGAACTCCGGATAGGCGAGTTTTTTCTTATAGAACGCGTAGGCGATGTAATTCCAGAACTCGAGGATATCGCCGGGAGGCATGGGCCAGAGTTCGAGCGGTTCGTAGGTGGTGATTTCCCAGCGCGGGGTGATGCGCACCATGTCGTGATCATGGAGTTCGCCCTCGATGACGTAGCGGCGGTAGCGTTTTTCGATTTTGGTGACGAAGTCCGCCTCGTTGTCGTCGAGTTCGCGGCCGAGTTTTTCCTCGATGATGTCGAGCACCGGGGTATCGTCGAATTCGTTAGGAGATTCGGGGAGGTCCTCGCCGCGGTGCATGCGTTCCAACATGGTGGCATACTGGCAGGTTCCGGAGATCAGCTCATTTTCGGCGGTGCAGGAGCCGAACCAGCGGTTGCCTTGGAGGCGGAGGCTGGTGCGGAAAGTGCCGGTAGGGTCCTCGACGCGGCCCTGGATGAACAGATGGTTGCCGAAGATCTGGGTGACGGCCCCGTCTTTTTGGAGCATTTCGCCGCGTTGCCGAGCTTCCTCGGGGAAGCTGTTCAGGAAATTAAGAGTGGCACGGTCTGGATTCATGGCATCTGGAGTGGGAAATTGAGCCCGCATGCCACGCGCGCCACGAAGCGCTGCGGAGACAAACGAGCGGACGCGACTCTAGCCCATGACATTGGCGGAAATCAATAAAAACCTGAGGTGTTAGCTGGTAAAAAATTGGAGGGCCATGCGAGGGGTCGCAGGTTCGGGTTCCGCGGTTCGTTGGGAGAGGGAATTTCCGGGTGACGATGATCGGTCGTGACTTTCACCCATTTCCGGAGTTTATTCCGCCGCATGAGACTGCGTCCTTGGCTTTGGATTCTGGCTTTCACGCTGGTCGTGATGCTTGGATATTGGCTGGCGGGCACGGCGGTGCCGCGGGCCGCCTCAGGCAGCGGGTCGCCGCAGCCAGCGAGTCCGCGCAGTCAAGCCGCGCTGGCCGATGAAGCGCTGCCCAGATTCCGCAGGGGTGTGCGGCTGCCGGGTGCGCGGATCGATTTCGAAGCGTTGAAGGCGGGTGCGCTGGAGGGGCAGCGGGTGCTGGTGTTCAAGGATCAGGCCGCTTTGTCGCGCTTTCTGGAAAACATGGGGGATCGGGTCCGCTTGCTGGACCGCCTGGATGGGCTCAACGCGCTGCGCGTCGGGTTTTCCGATGACGCAGATCTGTTAGCCCTGCTCACCGGCGGGGAGGAGCAGTCGTTCATTTTCCCGGTGAACGCGCCACCGCCACCTGAGGGCACCGTGCAATCCGGTGCCGTGGCGTTAGGCAACCGCCTGCTCGATTGGCTTGGCATCACGGGTGACAACTCGGACTGGGGCAAGGGCGTGCGGATCGCCGTGCTGGATACCGGGGTGGTTGCCAATCCGGCTTTCAGTACCAGCATTCATTCCATCAATCTGGTCGACCTTCCGGCCAATCCGTTGGCGCAGCACGGGCACGGCACGGGGGTGGCGTCGATGATCATCGGGCGCGATTCCCTCACGCCCGGTGTGGCACCCGGTGCCGATATCGTTTCCATACGCATCGCCGATGACAACGGGCAGTCTGATAGTTTCATACTCGCCAAAGGCATCGTCGCGGCGATCGATGCGGGTGCCCGGTTGATCAATATTTCCATGGGCAGTCAGGGTGACAGCATTGTGGTTAGAAATGCGCTTGACTACGCGCGTGCGGCCGGTGCCCTGGTTGTCGCCGCCGCCGGCAACAATGGCACGGATCAAGTCACATATCCGGCGGCCAATGCGGGAGTGATCGCGGTGGGTGCCGTCGATGCCCTTGGCAATCATCTGGATTTCTCGAATTCCGGAACCTCGATCGCCCTTGCCGCGCCAGGATACGGGGTGAATGCGGCATGGACCGGAGGTCAAGCGATGAGCGTCACGGGCACCTCGTTCAGCACACCCATTGTGGTGGGGGCGATTGCCGCGATCATGACCGAATCAGGACCGGGAACGCTCACCCCGACGCAAGCCTATCAGCAACTCGTGAGTTATCTGAACGACGGAGGAGAGGCGGGCAAGGATGCCGCGCTGGGCGGCGGCATGCCGGACATCGGGCGTGTCCTGAACGCCAATACTCCGGGCATTCATGACGCGGCGGTTGCATCCAGCCGCATCCTCGCACCGGACGCCGGCAACCCGTACGGACAGATAGAGGTATTGGTTCAGAATCGCGGCACGGAAACGTTGATCAACACCGCTGTCAATGTGACCATCGGCGGTGGAGTGATTGGCACGAACCTCACCGCGCTCGCGCCCAATGCCGTGCAGACGATCCATGTGCCTATCACCCAGCCGGCCGCCAGTTATGCCAACGGGATTCGCGTCGAAGCGAGGGTTGTGCTTTCCGGTGGCATCAAGGATATGAAGCCCTCTAACGACCGTCGTGTTGAAACTTATGTTGCGGCGGGTACTCCATAGTTTGGGAGTGTTGTTTTCCGGGGTGTCAGCCATGGCGGTGCCAGCGGCACGCGAGGCGCCCAACCTATCCGCCGTTGCAGCGAACCAGCTCGTCGTGGCGGGCAATGCCTGTGGTCCGGCCGCGCTGCTCAATGCCTTTCGTTGCGGGAATCCGGCTTGGCAGCGGGCAGCGGATGCAGTTGGCGGAGCCAACGACAAGGAGCGCATTCTAACGATCATCCGCGAGATCGGCATGCGTCCGTCCAAACAGACGCCCGCCCGCCCACGCTGGAGCCGGCGGGGGGTCAGCGTGGTGGACCTCCGTGACATGGCTGACGAAATGGCCCGGGGTCGATTTCTCCCGCCGCTCAGCGAGGAGGTGTTTTTTCTAACTCCCCGCGAAACTCCGGAAAAACTCCTGCGCCGCGTCCATCAGCGGCTTGACACCTCTCTCGCCAAGGGGCTGCCGCCCGTGCTGAGCCTGCGCCGTTATGCGCTGCGCCGCCAGCCCGGCAAGGCCGCGCAATGGGTGGTCATCGACGCCCACTTTGTCACTCTCACAGTCATGCCGCGCTCGCTGGAAAAAAACGCCCGCTCGTTCAGCGTGAGTTATATCGACCCCTGGGGAGCGAAGCGTTGCCAGGGCACCCTCGGAATTTCCGGGCGTTCCGTGCTTGCCAATGCCGCCGGTGATTCATCCTGTCTGGAGGCCGACTTTCCGCACGCCGCCGTCGGCAATCATCTCGTGGCAGGCGGCGAGGAAACCGTGCTCACCGTTGCCGCCGCTATTGGCCGGTGGTAGCTTCACACACCAATCGCATGCCGACCAGCGTGTAGCGCGTAGCCGGCGTATTCCAGTTGCGGTAGGATGACCGTGCGTAAAACGACCAGGTTTGCCACGACCCACCACGGCGAACCCGCACTTTCCCCGTAGCAGGCCCCTGCGGATCATCAACGGGAGACATGGCGTAGTAGGTATCGGCATGCCAGTCAGCACACCATTCCCAGACATTGCCGTGCATATCATGCAGGCCCCAGGCATTGGGTGCAAAGCTGCCGACGGGAGCAGTGAACTCAAAACCGTCATGCCCGGCAAGGGCGTACTGTTCCCACTGCGGCCAGTTCTTCCTGGTATCGGCATCAAAAACATTAGCCGCCTTGAGCAGCGTGGCAGGATCATCGCCACTGTGATAACGTGTTCGGGTGCCGGCACGGCAGGCATATTCCCACTCGGCTTCGGTGGGCAGCCGGTATTTTTTCCCCTCTTTCTTGGTCAGCCATGCGGCCATGGCCACCGCATCATGCCAGGTCACATTCACAACCGGATCATCATCCGTCTGTTTGAACCCCGGATTGAGCCAGGAATATTTCGGACTGCGCCCCTCAAAGGCATCGCCCCGCTTGGATTTTTTGGGATCATAGTCCGGGTTGTAACCATAACCGCCCGTGCCATCGGCCACTGATTCGGGTGTGTAGCCGGATGATTCAAGAAACTTCCTGAACTGGCCGACAGTCACCTCATGTTTCCCCAGATAGAATGGTCTGCTGATACGTACTTTATGTACGGGTGCCTCATCCCCGAGAGGAAGAAAGCGCTGACGATCGTACTGTGGAAAGGCTTTGGCAAACCCATCAGGCGCCTCGTCACTGCCCATCAGAAAATCTCCGGACGGTATCAAGGCGAATTTCATTCCAAGTGAGTTCTCAATCTGTTTGGGCGAGTCGTTTCCGCACTCAGCCGACCACAGCGGAAAGGGCAACAAAGCCGTAAAAAGGCATATCGATATTAGATTGCGCATGGTGTTTCCGTCTTCATGGGTTGTGCTTCCGGAATCAGGGTTTCAGGAGCCCGGTTGCAAGTTCCTTGAGTTTTTCATCCTCAATGCGGTTGCTCGGCGCATTCGCGCCAAACACCGTGGAGGGCACAATCATCGGAAACCCCAACGTTGCGCCGGCGAGCGTGCCGCCCTCGAGAAAACTCCGTCGGCTGATCGCCCATGAATTACCACCATGACACTTTTTCATTGTTTTCCATTTCCTTCTTTTCGGTCTTCTGCTTGCTGATCACTGATCACTTCTCCCCCCCCCAGCCTCCAGCGGCACGATCCAGATATTGCGGTAACGCACTGGATTGCCGTGCTCCTGCATCCACAGCGGACCAAGCTTGGTATGGCCTTTAGGCATGCCTGCGTGGGTGCATGTCTTAACCTCAAGGTTTTCGTGTATGACCCGTCCATTCTGTTCCACCCGCTCGAAAACCGGGTGCTTCACCAATGTCCCCTCCGCATTGAAACGCGGGGCACGGAAGATCACATCATAAGTCTGCCAGGTCAGAGGCGGCAGGCAGGCAGACCGAAGGGCCGGTTCAACGTAGTACACCGCGCCGCACGTGGTGCGTGCGGGTTCAAATCCGAATGAGTCGAGAACCTGCAGTTCATAACTGCCCTGCACATACACACCGCTGTTGCCACGGCCCTGCCCGATTTTCTCCGGTTCGAACGGGCACATGAATTCAAGGTGTATCCGCTGGTCGCCGAATTCCCTGATGGTGCGCGTATCTTTCTTCCCAACCTGCATGCTGCCGTCCGGCAACAGTGTCCATGTCTTGTTGGTCCATTCGTCAAGCGATGGAGGAACACCGTAGGAGGCCATGCCTAACAGGACAATCGCGTCTGCCGGCGGCTTCAATCCGAGTGTCGGTGACTGACGGTCTTTGTATTCGAGCACAAAGCGGCCATCCTTGGGGTCCTTGCCGGTCAATACCAGTTGGTCCGGCAGCAAACTTCCCCGCCATACGGTCTTCAGACCTTCGCCCATGAGGACGGTTCGTTGCTCCTTCTCTTCCGACTCTCCCGACTCCTTCAAAACCCCCACCCACAGACTGCTGGCGGCCTCCATCTGAAAGTAAGTCACTGTGATGGCATGCAGGCCGGCTTCGAGTTCGGCCACACTGCTCACATCCCTGCAGCCCGGGTTTTCAACAACCGGTTTGCCGTCTATCAAAAGGCGGCTGCCGTCGTCCGAGGCCAGCAGGAATCGGTAGCGAGCGGTCGCCGGTATCTTCACGAACCCGGTGAACTTGAAACCAAACCATGATGGGGATGCCGCAGGTTCCAGCGAAAAGTACGGCACGATGCCCGTCTTTGCCGGTGTGTGCTCATCAAAATCCATCTTGGAACTATCGCCGTCGTAATAGGCATAGTTGACTCCCTTTTGGGTGCCGTCCTGCGACGTATAGACTTCGAGATCATGGAACATCGATGAAATCACAAAGCGGTTGCCGCCGATGCGCTCCGGATCCACCAACACGAAACCGCGGTACGGGACGACATTGGAACCCAGCGTGGTCACCATCGCCTCCGCCTTGACCGTCTTTCCATCGTGCTCATAAACCCCCTCGTAAACCCCGAGATAGGGGTCCACGTCCCGCGGACCCTCCGCCACCGCCACCGACACCATGAAGACTGTCATGACAAGTCTTGCGGCTATCTTCCTCATCTGTAGTATATACATATTCACGGATCACTGGGTGCTGAAAAGATGTTGCGGGTGAAGGTTGTTGCAAGGGCCGGTGGCCGGATCGGGGAAATAAGGGTTGATCAGGTGCTCCGCCGGGTAATCCGAATTCTCTTTCACCACGGCTTCCGTCACGCCTCCCGCAGATATGCGGATGCCAGATCAACCGGTTGATAGGAAACGCCGAACTGTTCGCAGATCAGATTGGAGCTGATGCGGCCGGATTCGTAGATGGTTGGCAATCCGCTGCCGGGGTGGGTGCCACCGCCAACAAGATAGCAGTTGTCGTATCCCTGATAGCGATTGTGCGGCCGGAGATAGAGCATCTGACGCATGGTGTGGGCGAGGTTGAAGGTGGCACCCATGAAGATTGACGAGCTTTCCCAGTCTGCGGGCGTGATGATGCGGCGGGTGACGATGTGCTCGCGCAAATCCTTCATGCCGGTGCGCTGCTCGATGCGCCGCAGGATCACGTCCGCGTATTGCTCCTTGTGGTTTTCCCA
The DNA here is from genome assembly GCA_903888515.1 of Akkermansiaceae bacterium. Taxonomy (GTDB): domain Bacteria; phylum Verrucomicrobiota; class Verrucomicrobiia; order Verrucomicrobiales; family Akkermansiaceae; genus Luteolibacter. The sequence goes on from CAISTY010000077.1 coordinate 12,575, forward strand.
GTCGAAACCATGGCGGGTGTTGATGGTGGGAACCAGAATATAGAGTCCGGACTGCCCGGGCGGGGCCACATGCGGGTCGTTGACGCAGGAGTTCCTGACGTAAATCGACATGTCGTCGGAAACGCGGAGCTGGCTCTGGATGTCTGCGACATTCGCCTTGTAGTCATCGGCGAAGAGAATGTGATGGTGTGGCTGGTCCTGGTAGATTTTGTCGATACCCAGATAGAGCATGAACGTGGAGCAGGAAAACTGACGGCGGCGCATGCTGTCCTCGGACACGTTGTAGCCGTTGAACAAGTGCGTCGCGGAGTACGCGTAATCGGCGTTGACCACAACCGCATCGGCCTTGATGATCTCGTCGTTTTGCAGTTGGGCACCTGTGATGGTCCTGCCTGAGATAAGGAGTTCCTTGACCGGCGATTCAAGCCGCAGATCTCCTCCCAAATGGGTGAAGACTTTGGCCATCGCATGGGAAATCCGGTTCAGTCCGCCTCGCACATGATAGACCCCGTAACGGTATTCGGTGAAGGAAAGAATGCTGAACAGCGCGGGGCAGTGCCAAGGTGACATGCCGAGATACTTGGCCTGGAAAGTGAACGCCAGCTTGAGCCGCTCCTCGTTGAAATAGTCACCGAGCACGTCATGAACGCTGCGGTTGGTGAGCACGTAGGGCAGGGCACGCAACAGCCCGGGGCGCAGGTAGGAGGTGATGGTATGATAGGGGGATTGCAGGCACGGATAGATTTTGCGGAACTTCTCCGCGTGGTCGGCCATGTAGCGCAGGAATCCCTCGCTGCTGCCAGGGAAAACCTTCTCGATTTCCACAGCCATCCGGGCCTTGTCGCTGTATGTGTGGAGCGAGGTGCCCCCCCAGCTGAGACGGGTCATGGGATTGAGATCGACAAAATCCAGATGATCGGCGCTGGTGCAACCAGTCTCGGCAAAGATCTCATCAAGGCAGAACTTCTGATGGAGAAAGGTCGGGCCAATGTCGAACGAGAATCCACCGAGATTGAGTTCTCCATTGCGACCGCCCACGCGATCCGACTTTTCCACGAGCGTGACGCGGAATCCGCGGTGTGCCAGAAGCATTCCGGCCGTGAGGCCGCCGGGGCCGGCTCCCACAATGAGGATGTGCTTCTTGTTCGCAGCGTTCATGAATGGCCGATCATAGGATGGGTTTTGGAAAACACAAACAGGACTTGGTGGAATTTTCGCGCGCTTTCACCCTAGGAACCGGAGTATGCGTCTCAACCATTTCAAGGGAACATCCACCGGTGGATAGCGGAAACCGGGATCCACAATCGTGGACCGGCGCATGATCGTTCGGGAATGGGAGAAGCATTCGAACGAGGCGCGTCCGTGGTATTTTCCCATGCCGCTTTCCCCCACACCTCCGAACGGCAGATCGCTGCCGAGAATCTGCACAATCGTGTCATTCACGCAGACTCCTCCAGACTGTGTTTGAGAGATCACCTGTTCCTGCAATGCTTCGTCACCGGTGAATAGATACAGCGCCAGTGGCTTGGGCCGGTCCGCAAGTTTTTCGAGAACCTCCTCAAGATCGGAGAACTCCAACACCGGGAGGATGGGGCCGAAAACCTCCTCGGTCATCACCGGGGAATCTTCCCTTACCCCGACAAGCATTGTGGGAGAGATGTAAAGATCCCCGGGATCACATTCCCCTCCGCAGATGATCCGGCAATCCTCAAGATACGCTGCCAGGCGGTCGAAATGCCTGCGATTGACAATGCGTCCGTAGTCCGCGCTCTGCTGCGGAAAAGCGCCATAAAACTCCAGCAAGACGTCCTTGAGCGCTTCCAGCAATCCCGGCGCAATCCGTGAATCGACCCAAAGATGGTCCGGAGCCACACAGGTCTGCCCGGCGTTCAGGAATTTCCCCCAGACAATGCGGCGCGCGGTGGTTTTCAGTGGCGCGTCATGGCAGACAATACACGGGCACTTGCCGCCGAGTTCCAGAGTCACGGGTGTTAGATGGCGGGCTGCGGCGGTCATCACTGCACGGCCGGTTTCGGTGCCACCGGTGAAAAAGAGGGTGTCGAATTTTTCCGCCAGCAGTGCTTCGCAAGTCTCCCGCCCACCACATATGACTGTTAGATAGTCTTCGGCAAAGGCGGAGCGGATGATCCGTTCCACCACCTCGCCCGTATGCGGGGCGAATTCGGAGGGTTTCAGGACAGCGCAGTTTCCGGCGGCGATGGCACCCACCAACGGTGAAAGCAGCAGTTGAAGCGGGTAATTCCACGGGCCGATGATCAAAGCCACACCGTAGGGGGCTGGACTGACATGGCAGCGCGCAGGCCATGCCGCCCATGGGGCGCTGCGATGCCGTGCTCTCATCCATGATGATAGATGTCGCATCGCATGGCGGATTTCACCGAGTACAAAACCGATTTCCGTGGCATACGCCTCATGCGGGCTCTTCCCCAGATCTGCATGAAGTGCTGCTAGCAGTTCCGCCTCATGGGTTTCAAGCAGCCCCGCCAGCGTTTGCAACTGCGCCCGCCGAAACTCCGGAGACCGGGTGGTTCCGGATCGAAATCTCTCCCTCTGGCGGGCAATGATGGCTGCAACACTCATTTTTGCTTTGCACGAATCTGCCCTTGCCCTACCTTGCGGTCAACTCATGCTTGGAAAAACAATTCTTCTCTTTCTAGCAGGCACCAGCCTCGTCCGCGCGGACCTTGCGGCCGACAAACTCACTTCCTCCGGCATCGCGGAGTTTGCCGCCGCCTACCAGGCATGGGACGGGGCGCGCTTTGGGAAAGCTGCGGATTACTTCCGCCAAGCCGAGGCGTTCACCCCAACCTCCGCAGTCAATCCTGCTTGGCGCGGTGCGGCCCTGTTTCACCAAATGCTGCAGTTGAAATCGGCCTCCGACCCCAAGGGGGCCTCCACCGCGATGGATGCGGCGCTCGCCTCGCTGGAAACCGCTGTCAAACTGGACTCGGGAAATGCCGAGTCCCACGCCCTGTTAGGCACCCTCTATGGTATGAAGATCAACGGCAGCACGCTCAGGGCGATTCGCTACGGACCGACTGTTCAGAAACATCAGGAACTGGCGCTCAAACACGGTGCGCAGAACCCGCGTGTTCGATATTTGCTAGGAGCCGGACAGTTCCACACTGCCAGGAATGACGCCGCCAGGCGCGAGGCTCTCAATACCTTGCTGGCCGCAGAGAAATTGTTCAAAGCGGAAGCAGGGAAACCCGCCAAGCCATTCGAGCCACGCTGGGGACACGGCAATTGCCTGACCTTGATCGCGCGCTCTCACGAGGCGTTGGGACAAAAACCCGAGGCAGTGACCTACTATCAGAAGGCTCTGGCCGTGCACCCTGCGGATCACGCAGCCAAAGCAGGTCTCGATCGCCTCCAAACAATGCAACCTGATCAATCATGAATGGTAAACGCGTTATCGTCATTGGCTCCGGTCTCGGGGGATTGTCAGCCGCCATCTCATTGGCCCAGGAGGGCTATGAGGTCACGATTCACGAAAAGAACGCAAAAATCGGCGGCAAACTCAATGTGCTCAAGGCGGAGGGTTACACCTTCGATCTCGGCCCCTCGATCCTGACCCTGCCCCATATCTTTGAACGTCTGTTCGAACGCTCGGGGAAAAAAATGAGTGACTACATACCCATCCGCACGGTGCGTCCCCACTGGCGGAACTTTTTCGAGGATGGCACGGTGGTCGATTTGGATCCCGATCCGGATAGAATGGCCGCACAAGCCCGCAAAGCGGGCGAAAATCCGGAAAACGTCCGGCGCTTTCTCAAGTATTCCTCCAATCTCTATGATCTGGTCAACGCCGGTTATTTCGAGCAGGGACTCGACACCGCGGCTGCGTTCAGGGACTTTTACGGTTTGGGGAAATTTCTCAAGTTCGATTTGTTCCGGAGCATGCACGGCGGGGTGAAACGTCATTTGAAAACACGCTACATGCAGGACATCTTCGACTACTTCATCAAGTATGTCGGATCATCCGCCTATCATTCCCCGGCGTTCATGAACTGCATGGCCACCATCCAGTTCCGTTATGACCTTTGGTATGTGGACGGGGGGTTGTATCACATAGCACTCGGCCTCCAGCGCTTGATGGACGAACTTGGTGTCAAGCTGTGCCTTAACAGCGAGGTCGTCGAGGTCGGCAAGGAAAACGGTCGCGTCACCGACATCGTGACCCGTGATGGAACCCGCCATGTTGCCGATATCATTGTCTCCAATATGGAGGTCATCCCGGCTTATGAGAAACTGCTGCACGAGGATGAGATTCTGATGAAAAGCCTCGAGCGCTTCGAACCGTCATGCTCCGGACTGGTGCTCGAACTCGGACTCGACCGCAAATACCCGCAACTCGCCCACCACAACTTCTTTTTCTCGGATCGCCAGAAGGAGCATTTCCACACCGTCTTCCGCAAGCGCCTGCTGCCGCCGGACCCGACGATCTATCTGGTTGCCGCCTCCAAAACCGATCCCACCGTTGCTCCCGCGGGATGCGATGGATTGAAAATCCTGCCTCACATCCCGCACATCGACGATGCCAAGCCGCTCACCCGCGAGGACTACATGGCCTTCAAGGAGCAGGTGCTCGTCAAACTCGAGCGGATGGGCCTCACCGACCTTCGCAAACACGTCGTGTTCGAGCATTGCTGGACACCTCATGACATCCGCGAACAATACGGGTCTAACAAGGGATCCATTTACGGGGTTGTCAGCGATCGGTTCAAGAACCTGGCATTCAAAGCGCCCAAACAGAGCACGAAATATCCGAATCTCTTCTTTGTCGGTGGTTCGGTCAACCCCGGCGGGGGCATGCCAATGGTGGTGCTCTGCGGACAGAACGTGGCGAAAAACGTGGTGTCATGGAACCGGCGATGATGGTGTTGTTTCTGGTCTTGTGGCTGGCGGGATGGATTCTCGCCGCACGTTTCCGCAGGCCAGCCATCAACTGCCATGCGCAGGCCGGCAACAGCCTCAGCATCATCATTCCGGCTCGCAACGAAGCGCACAACCTGCCGAAACTCTTGGAATCGATCACCTCGCAGCAGATCAAACCGCGGGAAGTCCTGGTCGTCGACGACGGATCAAGCGACGGCACGGCTGATGTCGCGCGCCGCTTCGGTGCCGGCGTGGTCAATCCACCGCCACTCCCCGATGGTTGGCGCGGAAAAACCTGGGCCTGCCATCAAGGGGCGATGCGGGCTTCAGGCGAGCAGCTCATCTTCATGGATGCCGACACCTGGTTCGAGCCGGGCGGACTCGGGAGGGTGCTGTCTATAGAACACGATGGAGCGCTTTCGGTCATACCCTATCATGCGGTGCGGAAGTCCCATGAGGATCTCTCGATGTTCTTCAATATCAGCATGATTGCAGGCACGGTTCCAAAGGGTTTGGTCGGCCAGTTTCTTCTGGTGCGGCGGAACCACTATCAACTCGCAGGCGGTCATGAGTCGGTGCGCGGCCATATCCTCGAGAACTTCCGCATGACTGGGAAGTTTCTAACGGCCGGCGTTCCATTGCTGTGCGTCACTGGCAGGGGAATCCTGTCGTTCCGCATGTATCCAGGTGGGTTGAGGGAATTGCTGCAAGGATGGACCAAGGGCTTTGCGGCGGGAGTCGCAGGAACCCCCGCTGGCAGCCTGATCCTTGTGATCGCATGGATGAGCTGCCTGATGCTCGCTCCACTGATGTTGCTCTTGACCGGTGAATGGTGGATCTGGGGTTGCGCATGCGTGGTGTGCGCACTGCAAGTGGCCTGGGTTGCGAGAACCATCGGATCGTTTGGTTGGGCGTTGATGTTGTTCTATCCGCTGCCGTTGATGACGTTCTTCGGCTTGTTCGCCTGGTCCGCCATGAGATCCGGCAGGAAAGTCACGTGGAAGGGACGCGAAATCAGTGCCGATTGAACTTCCACTGGTCTGGATCGTGATCCTCAATGTCGTGCTTTGGCCCGTCATTCAAATGGCTCTGGCGTGGGGGTTCACGCGCATGCCGGTTTGCTGGTTCAACCCTCCGGCCACGCCTGCGTCTGAAACCGCAGCGCGTTACGAGAATTTGCTTTTCATCAAGCAATGGAAAAGCCTGCTGCCCGATGGTGCGGCTTGGATTGGCGGGGCTTTCGCAAAACGTGAGATGAGATCGGCCGATCCGGCATACCTGCAACGATTCATTGCTGAAACCCGGCGCGGCGAGTTGTGCCATCTTTCCGCATTTCTGTTTGTTCCTCTGTTTTTCCTCTGGAATCCATGGTGGGGCAATTGCGTCATCATTGCCTACGCGCTGATCGCCAACCTGCCCTGCATCATCGTACAGCGATACAACCGCATCCGCATGCGCCACTTGCTCGCCCGCATCAATAAAACCCATGACAAGCCACGCACTTGAACAAGAACAACCACTGCCCATCACTCGCGAAAAAGGCGTGATCAACAAAAAATTGCCGGCCCGTTAGATGGGGCGTGGGGAAGTCCCGCCTGAGTACTCAATGGTCAATAGCGCGGTCAATAAGGAGGCAGGACGTCTCGTCCTGCATTTGGCGAACGGGACGAGCCTTCTTCGCTGAAGCTACAAAGGCCGGAAACGTCCCTGCTATATATGTTAGAAAGAGAAAGAGGAGAGATTTTTGATTTTTGAATTTTGATTGAAGATGGGAGGGTGGGGCCTGAGGTCGGAGGGACACCCAGTCGCTCCGCGACCCAGAGGGGGACCGGAAATGCATAAAATGGGGTAACTACTCACCACGAAGAACACGAAGGAAATAAAGATAGAGTTTAACCTGGTAATCGTTTTTCAACTCCCTTCGTGCTCTTCGTGTTCTTCCTGGTAAAGAGCATCTGCTGTACATACGCGATTTGCGCTACCTGAGTAGTACCGATGATTTTACCATCGGTCTGCATGCGTATTTTCGGCGCATGGAACGCGCGTGATCGATGGAGTGCGGAGTTGTAGCGGCGTCTCTATGAGCGTCGCTGATTGATTATCTTTGAAGGCGGCGGATCATTGGCGGCGAGTCTGGAGACTCGCGGTCCGGCGCGAGACACGCAAGCGCAACTGGATTCCTGATTATTTGTCTGATGGATGCTCTTGGAAGGGCTTATGGTGCAGGTTTTTTTTCAGGTGCAATGGCGGCGGTGATTTTGCACGGGATGGGTGGGAGGGTGGCGACGAGGACGGGTGGCGGTTTGCGGGCCGGCTTATCGATGTTCGGTTTTGGCGGGCCTTCGGCGAAGACGCTGACGATGAGGTTGCCAAGCGGACCGGGACGGGTTTTCCCGGGGTCCGCGCGGAAGACGCATTCCAAGGCATAACCCGCAGGCTTGGTTTCCATGGTAATGCCCGGGGGGGGGGAGTTGAGGGAGAACCTGAGGGTCCGGTTGTTAGCCAGCGCGTTGACGCCCGGCAGCCTGAGGGAAGCGGTGCCGCCGACGGGCAGGGAGATGCCGGCGGCACAGGCGGCACGGATTCTTTCCATGCCAGCGAGTTGGAGCGGTTGGCGTCTTGGCCCCTGCCGGCTCGGAATGACGTGGGCTAACAACTCCTCGGCGGGCACCAGATGGCGGTAGAAAAACGCCTGCATGCGATCATCGGCGGGCACCGCCGTGCGCACGACATCCTCGTCGCCGATACGGGCCCGGCCTTCGATGGTTAGAGGAACCGGCGCGGGTGGCGGTTCCGCGGGCAATTTCAAGGTCATGCGTACGGAGTCGGTATTGGCAGGCAATTTGGTGCCGACCAACTCGAATCCCGGCGGGGCGTCATGCAAGGACAGGTTGATTTCCCCGGTGAATCCGTCATGGCGCACGATGTGGGCGGTGACTGGCACCATGGCACCCGCACGGCCGTTGATGCTGGACGGGACGATGCGCAAGTCGAAGCCCGGTTGGGGGGGGGCGATGATCAGGCGATAGGTATGCGCGCGACTGCCCTTTCCCTGGGTATCGGAAACATGGAACTGATAGACCCCATCCTTTTTCGGGGTGAAGGCGACGCGTGAATCCGCGTGATGGGTTTCCAAGCCTGCCGCCGGGTCGTCGTAATCATCGTTGGATGCGACCACCAGGCCGTCGGCATCGGTCACCCTGAGCATGGAATCCAGTGGCGAGCCAAGCCGGCGCGCGCGGATTTCCGCCACCACTTCGGATCCCGCTTTCAAACGCACTGCAACGACATCACGTTCGCCGGGTTTGCTGATGGTCGCATTGGCCACACACGGGAAGGCAAGTTCCCAGGGCACCTTGGTTTGCACGTCGCTCGCGCTTTCCAAAAATTCCGGGAAGCGGCCTGCCTCGAAGCGCATGAAGCCGATGGCCGGTGCCTGCAAGCCGATGTTGCGCAGTCCCGGGGAGGAGCCCGCATCCACGGTGATTTGGCGTTCCGGCAGGTTCCATCCGGCGACCCGCAGCATGACCTGCGAATGGATCTGTCCGCCGGTCGGGAATTGTTCTGTCAGGCAGGCGATTTCACCGATGCTGATGCGGTAGACAAAGTCCTCGCGTCCGCGGCAGATGGAATCCCGGATGCGCAGCGTGTAGCAACCATCGGCTGGAATGGTGGTGGTGATGAGCGGGTCAGGCCGGAAGCTGAAGTCATCGCTGAAAGCGATTTCACGCCCCTTGTGATCTAACAATGTGATATTCGCCTGAAACCAACCGGGCACGGCATCCGCGAGATAGGGGATGAGTTCGCGGGCCGCGACCGCCAATGTGAGATCCATACCTTTGCGGGCATTGAATGAGAAGCAATCGACGTCGCCGGGCAGGATGCGGCCATTGATCACGGCGGGGATTTTCAGCATCGGCGGACTGGTGGTATCGGGCGTGTCGTTAGGTTCGGTTTCCGCAACCTCAGGCAAGACTCCGATTTGAAAGACCATGGGATTGGAGATGCCGGTGGGGGTGAGCAGGCGGATTTCGCGATTGCCGGGAGCGGCATCGGGATTGATTTTGACGCGCAGGGTGACACGCTCGACGAGTTGCGGGTTCAATTGCCGTTTCGGGTCGCGGCGTTGCATGATGGCCTCGCGAAAGGCCGCCACCTCGTCGGCGGTGATCCCGGTGCGCTCGGCGATCTTCGTCAGCAGGTCCTCGTCCCGCATCATCTTGATCGGCGACTTTTCCTTTTTGATTTTCTCGCGTTCTTCTTTCAGGAGGTCGCGGATGTCGTTGAGGCGTCCTTGGCTGAGGGGTTTGAAGGTTTTGACGACGGTGGCGTGGATGCCCGCGCCGGAAAATGTTGCGGCGGTGGTGCCGGTGAGGTTGACGCCCCCGACGATGATCTCCACCTCGCTGCCACGACTGCCGCCGGACGGGTAGGCATAGCCGATGACCGGTGCCGGTTGTTGTGAGAATGCCGGGCCGGCCAGCGCCAGCGGAATCCCTAACAAAATGATGAGACGCAGCGTCATGGCCGGGCAATGATCACATGATTTCACGCAAGCGCCCGCCACTCGGAAGTTTCTCATCCTTGCCGGGCGTGACGCGGGCGGGCAGGCCGAGCGGGTGTGGCAGAGAGGCATCCGGGTCGATCCCTAACAACTCGTAGATGCTGCCTACCAGATCCCACGGATAGATCGGGCGATTGGCGACCTCCTCGCCGCGCGCGTCGGTGGATCCGACCACCTGGCCGCCACGGAACCCGCCACCGGCGACCATCGAGCAGAACGCCTTGCCGTAGTGATTGCGTCCGCCGTTCCAGGGCGATTCATTTTGGACTTTCGGGGTGCGCCCGAATTCGCCGCCCCACCAGACGATGGTGGAATCTAGCAATCCGCAGCTTGCGAGATCCGCGATGAGGGTGCCGACGCCCTTATCCATTTCCGGGAGTTGCCGGCGCATGATTTGGAAATGTTGTTTATGGGTGTCCCAGCCTTGGTAGTTGATGGTGATATAAGGGACGCCGTTTTCCACCAATTTGCGTGCCATGAGACAAGCCTGGCCGAAAGTGGTGCGTCCGTATTGATCGCGGAGTGCGGCGGACTCCTGATTGAGATCGAAGATCTTGGAGCCGTTGCCGAGGATCATGTCATAGGCTTCCTCCTCGCAGCGGCGCATGCTGGCGATGGCCGGGTGGTCAGGCGCGGCATTGGCGAGGGAGTCCATGTGATGGAGCATGTCACGGCGTGACCGCTGGCGTTCCTCGCTGATGCCTTCGGCGACGATTCCCTCGACGGCGAAGGGCGACTTGGCGGGATTGCCACCAGTGGCGAAGGGCTTGTGTTTCGAGCCGAGAAATCCGGCTTCGGAAAACCGGCCCTGCGGTTCTGTTAGGACGATATAGGGAGGGATCTGGCTTTTGTATCCGGCGGCGCGACCTTTGAACAATGAAACCACGGCACCGACCGACGGATAGACGATACGTCCACCTTCCGGGTGCCCGGTTTGCATCACATAGGATGCGGTTTCATGGGCATTGATGCCGTGGGTCATGCCGCGCAACAGCGCGAGTTTGTCGGCTTGCGACGCCAGCACGGGCAGCAGCTCGTTGATGCGCATGCCCGCGACTTTGGTGTCGAGTGGTTTGGCGAACGGCCCGCAATAGTCCGCGCCGGCTGCGGGTTTCGGATCGAAGGTATCCAGATGGCACGGCCCCCCCCACAACCAGATTTGGATAACCGCTTTGGCGCGCACGGCAGGTACTGGCGTGGCGGTCGGCGGGGTGGGGGATTGGGCGCACAGCGGCGGGCTGCCGAACATCAGGCTAACAGAACTTCCGAAGACGCATTGCAGGGCGTGGCGGCGCGACAGCGGGAGACCCGGCCCGCCGCCGTCGGCCGGCAAGGAGGAGAAGTCATTGCGGTATGGGTTTAATGACGACATAGGAATTCGGTGGTGTTGAACAAGGCCCAGATTATGTCGATCAAGGCGTCCTTGCGAGTTGTTGAGGCGGTTAGATTATCCCGGAAAAGCGCTTTCTCCGCTTCGGTGGGCGGGCGCGACAGGATGGTGGTGTAAAGATCGGTGGCGAGGCGGTTGGGAGCGTCGGCGCTGCGCAGCGATTTGCGCAGGATGCGGCTTTGTTCGATTTTCGCGCGGATGTGGGACGAGTTGAGGAAGTGCAATCGTTGGGCGCCGCTCGGGTTGAGGTTGCGTTCGGATTCGAGGCCGGCATCGCGGGCCGGGCGGCCGAACAACTCGAGGAAAGAACTGCTGATGCTGCCATCCGGCAGGGAGATGGCGCGTGTGCCGTCCGGCAGGAAGGTGAACGGTTCCGGGATCGCGCTGGAATACTCTTCGGTGGTGCCGGTCACGGCGCAGATCGCGTCGATCAAGACCTCGGCATCCAGCCGCCGGATCGGATAGGTGCCGAACAACTCAATGGCGCGCGGGTTGCCGCCGGCGGGAATGCAGGATAGTTGATAGGTCCGCGAATTGACGATCAGGCGGAACAAGTGCCGCGTGTCGTAGCCGTGACTGACGAATTCATGTTCGAGGTAAGCCATGAGTTCCGGGTGGGATGGCGGGTTGTTGTGGCGGACATCGTCCGGTTCATGAATGATGCCGCGTCCCATGAACCAATACCACGCGCGGTTGGCAAAGTTGCGCGCAAACCATGGATTTCCCGGTTTGATCAACCAGTCGGCGAAAACCGTGCGCGGGTCGCGATCCGCCGGAATCGCAAGCTGGCTGCCATCCGGCATGTTCACGGCGGTCGTGGCCGCCGGTTTGGATTCATCGAAAAAGACGATTTCCTCTTTCCATTCCTTGGTGGATTTATAGCCGACGCGAGAGAAGAAAACCGCCAGGGAGTCCAACTCGGCAACCGACCAGCCTTCCTGTCTCACACCCATGAAGGCGAGCGAGGCGGCGGCGGCGAGGGCTCGCGGCTCGCGGTTGGGCACCGCCCGGAAAAAGTTGGCTTCGGGCACGCGCATGTTGCTGCCTGTGGCTGTGAGCAAGCCGCGGGCGAAGCGATCGAAGGGGAGGTTGTTGCGGATGCATGTGTGCACGAGCCGGTGATACGCCTGTGCCGGGTTGGGCCACAGATTGACCGGGAACTCGGCCTTCACCCGCAGCAGGTCGCACCACTTCATCGCCCAGTAGTCGGCAAACTCGTCACGCGCGAACAACGCCTCGACGAGCTTGCCGCGCTTGTTAGATGCTTTGTCCGCCAGAAAGGCGGTCACTTCCCCGCTGGTCGGCAGGGTGCCTATCAGATCAAAGAAAACCCGGCGGATGAACACCGCGTCGGAGCATGGGTGCGCCGGGGCGAGGCCATCTTTGGCCAGACGCTTGGAGATGAGGGTATCGATGCGGCTTGGGGGAACTGCGAAGCTGGTGGTCTCGAACGGCTCGCGCGGCGACTGGATGCCCGGAGCGGGTGCGGCGAGTGAAGGCTCTGCATTCATCCACAAGACCACCCACGCGATGGCCTTCACCATGCCCAAGGTTCTCTGGAATTGCGCTTTGATGCAGTCAATATATGGGTTTCGCCGCCGGGCGCAATGCTTGAGGTGCGGGGAAATGTGCGAAGCCAGGCAGCCCGGGGATTGCATCCCCTGGCGGGAGGAAAATCGTGAATTTTCCGGCAAGCGGGACATTTCTCCGGTGGTGGTGAAAGAAAATGCTTTTGAGATGGTATTACGAACGAGGCAAACACTGCCCGAGAAACCATGAAACAAACCATGAAATCATACCCTGCCACTGTCTGTTGTCTGTCCGCGTTGTTCGCCATCGCGGTTTCATCCGCACCTGCCGCCGACACGAAAAAAGCCTGGACCGATCCGGCTGTTGCCCGTCAGGAAGACCCCGATTTCTCAATTCAGGGGGAATATGGCAGTGCCCAACCGGGTGCCGCATCAGGCGTCCAGGTGGTGGCGCTGGGTGACGGAAAATTCGATGCCTATGTCCTGCAAGGCGGACTGCCGGGACTGGGGTGGGTGCGCGGCAAGGAACGCGTGATTCTCAACGGCAGCCGCAGTGACAAAGGCGTTGCCCTCGCATCGGCCGACGGAAAGGTTTCGGCCGTGATTCGCGACGGGAAATTGGACCTGACCCGGCAGGGCGAAAAGGTCCTCACGCTGCCACGCATCGAGCGTACCAGCCCGACCATGGGAGCCAAGCCGCCTGCGGGTGCCGTGGTCTTGTTTGATGGTTCCTCCGCCGACCAGTGGGAGAATGGCAAGATGGAGAACGGCCTGCTGGCGGCTAACAACTGCCGCAGCAAGCCAAAGTTCAAGAGCCATGCCATTCACCTCGAGTTTCTCTCCCCCTACATGCCGTATGCACGCGGTCAGGGCCGTGGCAACAGCGGGATTTACTACGGCGGACGCTGGGAAACGCAAGTGTTGGATTCATTCGGCCTGGCAGGTGCCCAGAACGAATGCGGCGGCATCTATTCAATCAGCGAACCGCGCCTCAACATGTGCTTGCCTCCGCTCGCCTGGCAAACCTATGACGTGGAATTCACCGCTGCAAAATTCGCGGCCGACGGTCAGCCGACTGCCTGGCCAAGGATCACCGTCAAACACAACGGCGTCCTGATCCACGAGAATCTGGAACTTCCCAAAAACAACACCACCGCCGCGCCCATTGGCACTCCACTCAAGGACGAAGAAGGTCCGGTATTCATCCAGTTCCACGGCAATCCGGTTTTCTTCCGCAATATCTGGGTCATGCCCGTGAAGTAAGCCTCCGACTCGCCCCCCCCCATTTTTCCGCAGTACTCCGATGCTTCCCGGGCGGGCCTTTTGTGGCTCGCCCGGCGCTGCGCGGACCGGAACGAAGCCCTCGGTAGTTCCGCGGCAGATGTGTGATGCCATCTCCAGCAATTTTCCATGAAGCCATTGAAACGATCACTCCTGTCCATCCACAGCCTGCTGATTGGAGTCACATGGCTCCTCGCCAGCGTACCGGTCCGCGCAGCGGAAGCGCATGTGCCTGCGGTTGCGGCCGCGACCCATGCGGCGGCAACGAACTTCCAACAATCATTTGCCATTACCGGCAACTACCTCAACCTGCCAGTGGACGATGCGTGTCCGAAGCGCTATCTCATCCTGCGCGATGCCAAGGGCGCGGCGGTCACGGATTTCCGCATTCGCCTCGCCGAGGACAAGCCGGTGATGTGGGGATCGGTGGACGTGCGCAAGCATCGCGGCCAGACGCTCACGCTGACGTTCGATGCCATTCCGCCGGATCATCCCGCGCTGGCAAGGATCCATGCCTCCGACGCATTGCCGGATACGGGGAAGTTATACCGCGAGGAGTACCGTCCGCAGTTCCATTACACGCCGCGCGTTGGTTGGGTCAATGACCCGAACGGCCTCGTCTATTACAACGGCACCTATCATCTGTTTTACCAGTGGAATCCCTACGGCACGATGTGGGACAACATGCACTGGGGTTATGCCACAAGCACGAACCTCGTGCATTGGACGGACCACGGCGCAGCCTTCACTCCGCGCTTCCAACGCGAGGCCTACAGCGGTTCGGGCGTGGTGGATTGGAAAAACACCACCGGACTCCAGACTGGCGGGCATCCGCCCATCCTTCTGTTCTACACGGATTGCGGCGCTCGGTTTCAGGAAAAGAGCCAGCACAAGACGCCGCAAGGGCTCGCCTACTCGGTGGACGGAGGGATGTCGTGGCAGGATTACGCGAAGAAGCCGATCCTCGAGCCGTTCCCGGTGGCGGGCGGGAAAAGCTACCATGTGGATCGCGACCCAATCGTGCGCTGGTATGAACCGGGGAAACATTGGACCATGATGCTATTTGTCGGCGGCGGTACGTTCCGCGTGTTCAACTCAACCAATGCGCTGGACTGGACGGCGGTCTCCGACCTGAAAGTCCCCGGTCACAACGAATGCCCCGACATGTTCGAGATCGCGGTCGAGAACGAGCCGGGTGTGAGGAAATCGGTGTTCGTTTCCGGGGGGGGGAATTTCGCCGTCGGCGATTGCGCGAAATTCACCGTGGGCAGCTTCGATGGCAAAACCTTCACACCCGAGCAACCGTCACGCGTGATGGATGAAGGGCGTGAGAACTATTCCACGCAAACCTTCAGCGACGCGCCCGACGGACGCCGCATTTATGTCGCATGGTTTTCGCGCGGCTTTGGCACGAAGCCCATCGGCGACATGCCGGCCAACGCGCACTTTCGCGTGCCATGGGAACTCTCGCTCTACAAAACCGCGGAGGGCTACCGCATGCGCCGCCTGCCGGTACGGGAAATCGAAATCCTGCGTGGCCATAAACACGAATGGAGCGATGTCGCGTTGACGGTGGACAAACCCTTCGACGCGCAACTCAAGACAGCCGAGTTGGACATCGTGGCGGAAATCCAACCCGGCACGACGAACACGTTCAGCTTCGAACTGAGCGGCTTCAAAGCCACCTACGACGCTGCGTCGGGAAAGATGAGCGCGCTGGGCCGGACGGTGGATGTGAAACCCGTGGATGGTTTGCTGCGGTTTCGCATTCTGCGTGACCGCCTGATGGTGGAGATGTTCATCAACGATGGCACGATAGCGATGACCGGCCTCCACACCTTTGATGCGAGCAAGCCCGCGCTGCGCATCACTGCCGATGGCGACGGCCATCGCGTAAAGCGGCTCACGGCCTATCCGATGAAATCCATGTGGGAAGCAGTCAAACCCTGAAACGGGTCGTGCGGGTGTTGGATCAAATCTCCGGTGCCAGCACCAAGCGCACGCCGTTGATGCGCATTTGGTGGTCGTAGAGGAAAGCATTCCGTGACGCCGAACGGAGGTAGCGCACCGCGACGCCGGGAACATCGGGCAAGTACTGGGCGGCTTGGCCGGAGAGAAAACAACCGCCGCGGGCGACGCGCCGCTTCGCGATGCTGGGTTCGGCGGGACCCACGGGATCGGTGACAGCTCCCTGCGGGTATGGGCCGTACCAATCGAGACACCACTCATACAGGTTGCCGTGCATATCATATAACCCCCACGCGTTGGGTGTGCGTGCTCCGGCCACTTGTTCCGGCGTGTCGCCATGGAATGGCGGCGGGAGGTGAAACCGATCGGTGTTACATCCTGCAAAACCACCGCACACCGCGAACATGAGCATCGGGTCCGCATTGACGTTGAACGGTCCGGTGGTCCCCGCGCGGCATGCGTATTCCCATTCGGCCTCGGTCGGCAAGCGATAGATATAACCTGCGGGCAAGCGGCCGGCGGCCCGCTCGATGGAGGTGATTTTTTTGCCGAACTGGTTGGCGTCCTCCCATGTCATGCCGTCCATCGGGTAACGTGAAAGGTCGCGGCGCTGCCGCTCGATCGTCAGAAACGAACCGCCTTGATGCAACTCCGGCACCGAATATCCATAACGCCCGGCACCTGCCAGAATCGGGCGGAAATCCGGCCACATGATAGGTAGATATTGCGCGTGTGTGGTTTCGGTAGCGGCCATGTAGAACGGTTTCGAGAGGGTGACCTGGTGCTGCGTCTCGTCATCGCCACGGTCCGTTTCAGTCGGCGGACTGCCCATCGTAAACGTACCCGGCTTGATGAGAAGCATGCGGATGCCGCCGGTTTTCGGCACCACGAACGACGGGGCACTGAGTGATTTGACCGCTACCGCATCGAACTGTTCTTGTTTGGCGTCGTCGGTCCTGTGGGTCTCGTCGGCCCGGACAGAGTGTGCCGCGGCTAACATAATCCCGGCCAGGGCCAGGATGGTTGCTGTGGAATTCCATTTCATATCAGTTGATTTCCTACTTATAGATATAGGGTTTCATCCGTTTGAGCCAGCGCAACTGGTGCGGATGGATTTTTTCCGTGCCGCCCATTTCGAACTCCAGCCGGGAGTCCCAGTCGATTTCGGTGACCCACCGGCTCTGTTGTGCGTCGAGTACTTGTTGCAATGTCTTCTCGTCTTCGGTCAGCGCAAACTGTCGATCCCGGTCCTGGAAGGCCCGGTTGGAGGGACTTATATTTCCCGGGGCCCACGCGCCGAGGCCGTAATACTCGTCGGCGTTGTTGAGCATTTGGACCCGCACGCGATAGGTGTTCGCGGCCGCTTGTTTCTTTTTCAACTCAATGAGCATGGCCATTGAGTTTTTGCGGATGAATTCATCACGCTCCTGTTTCGTGTTAGGTTCTTTCGCCATGTCCGGCTTTTGGATCGCGTCCGGTCGGGCGTCAAACTTCTTGCCCAGTTCGATGCGGAACTCTTCGTACTCTTTCTCGAAGTCCTTGGCGGCCTTGGCGAGTTCGGCAATTTCTTCCTTGCCGAGACCCTCGCGCTCCTTGCGAATCTCGCCTAGTTGTTGATTCCAAGTGCTGAGACGCGACGTGTCGATGCGCGGGGCGTCCTTGGCCGCGAGTGAATCCTGCCACTCTTTGAGCCGCCGGGCATTGAGCTTCTTGAAATCATCGAAGCGGCTCGGAAAACTTTTGTCGATGCGGCGCGAGCTGATTTCGGGCACGATGCCGTCTTTCGCGAAATCCTTATGAATCACCGAGTAGATCCGCACATGATCCAGCGTGCCTTGGAAACACCTGGTGCCATCGCGCGCGGCGGCGATGAAGTTGCGCTTCACTCCCCCCCCCGGA
This sequence comes from Akkermansiaceae bacterium, assembly GCA_903888515.1. Taxonomy (GTDB): domain Bacteria; phylum Verrucomicrobiota; class Verrucomicrobiia; order Verrucomicrobiales; family Akkermansiaceae; genus Luteolibacter. The sequence continues at coordinate 30,105 of CAISTY010000077.1, forward strand.
AACACCGCCAGTGGTCGGAACGCTGACGCACACGAGGCGACTTTCTGATTGTCATAAAAGATCGCCATCGTTGTGCCATCGATTTCGACGCGGATGGTGGTCCACTTGTCGTTTGCGAGCGCGGGCGCGGACAACGATGCCTTTTTTCCACCGACTATCGTAACCAGTGATACCGCACCGCTCGGGCTGACACCCAGCATATAACAATTGTCAGCCGAACTGCCGAAATCAAAGACCGTGCGCTCGCCGCTGCCGCCGGGCTTCAGCGCCACGTCAATCGTGATCGCCCCGAAGTCGGCCACCATCGGCGCGAGTTCGGCGTACTGGTTGGTGCCGTTAAAGGTGTAACCGCGGCGCTCGCCATCGACAACGAAACCCGGCTTGCCATACAGCACGCCGTCATAGCACAACAAATCCTCAAGCGGCTTGCCCCGCTCCTGGAACAGGTCTTCCAGCAACACGGATTCCTCGCGATCCATGCCATAGTTCGCCTCGAGGCCGACATACGTTGCGAGATAGCATAAACCGCGCCGCTCGGGGCTGGTGCGCTGAACCGGCATGTCGGGATATACCTTGACCTCGTAATCCGGAGCGTTGGGATGTCCCTCCATGTTATAGGTGAGATGCAAATGCCGGTTGCTGATGTTGCGGTTCACACGGGCAAAGCCGGAGACTTCGGCCGCGCCGCACACCACCGCGCCACCGAAGAGGCGCGCGTGGTCCTTGATCACAACATCCTTGCCGCTCACGATGGCGTTGCCTTCGAGGATCGCATGGTCCAGCACCCGGGCTCCGTCGAGCACCATGCAGTCGGGACCCACATATGCCGTCGGCGCGACCATGCAACTATTGGCCACCCAACCGCCACCGTGCGGGTGACGCGAACCCGTCGCATTGTCCAACAAATACGTGGCGCGGACGTCCTGGAACAGGGCACTGACCAAAACGCGGTTATGCAACCAGTCAAAGCGACCGGGGAATAATTTGGGATCGAAAAGCAATTTAGCATAAGCCGGACAGGCCGGGATGATCGGCTCGAGGTGCTTTTTCATCCTGGCGTATTCAGGCGTGTCGGACGGATGCGGCCAGTCATAACAGCGACCACGCGGGCCGCCGGTGATGGCTTGCGTGGTATAATAATCCGGGCCGTTGAGGTTCCAGTTGTCGTGGGTGCCAACGGGCACATTCGGACCACCGGGGCGGCATCCGGTAAGTTTGACGTCATAGGGATACTTATATGCATAGTCCTGTTCGTACAGCAGATTGGCCGCCCTGCCGGACTCGGGCGCCAGCAACGCCGTTGGCGTCGCGGTCACAACAAGCCAGTACCGCTGGTCACCTGCTTTGATATCCAGGGACATTTCACCCTGGTTCCACAACGGGCTATAGCGGCAGCGGCCCTGATCGTCGACGCCGACGATGCAGACGCGCCAGTCGCTATGTGTTGCGGCGTCAAAGTGGCCACGGAAATCAACCGTGATTTGTTGCGCGCCATTTTCGGGATGGAGCAGGATATGGTTGCAACCGAACGGCTCGGGAGCCTCGGCCATGTTGCATCGATAGAGCCCTTGCGCTTGATCGAGAGGATAGAGGAATTGATGCAGCGGAGCGGTGAACATCCGCCGCAAGCCGGATTGCAGTTCGCAGTCGAAATCGGCAAAGCGGGATGCCCACTGCGCCATCATGTCGCCCATGCTCCGGATGGCATCGCCTGCTTGCCACAGCCCGCGGTCACGGCCGAGACGGGCGATCGTGTGCATCGGCGTGTTTTCGCAGCCGACTGCTTGACTGCCGACCGTGCTGCTGAAGGCGTATCCCCAATTCGGGTCGTCGGCGATAAGCATATATGCCAGACAGCCGGGGTATGCGCCGTGGAAAAGATTTTTGTACGGGCGGTCCACCTGATGGACCGCCTTTTCCGTGACGGTAGGGTCACCGAGCGGTTGGAAGGAGTCACAGTACGTCTCGCCGCTGCCAATGCCCCAACCACCCGCACGGGCACCATGGCCCCATTCGTGGAACAGCGCATGCCACGCCGCGTCACGGATTTCACATCCGCCGCCACCGCCACCGGCAAACCCGGGGATTTCACCAAAACCGTCGCGCATCGTGCCGGGCACCGTGACGAAGTAGCGGACAAAGCCGTTGGCACTGCCATTCCAGTGCGGCATGATGTGGCCGGCGTATTCGTTATAGGCCCAGAAGTCTTCGAAAACTCCCAGCGTCGCGTTGCGGTAACGGGTGGTTTCCTCTTTGCGCGTCGCATCGACCCACGGGCTGTGCGCGCCGACGGGACTTTGCGATCCGGCACACACGACAAAGTGTTGTGTCTCGACCCGGAACGTGCCGGGTTGATAGATTTCGCCTTGCGGCCAGCCGTTGATCATTCCGGCGGGAGTTGGGCGTGGCTGGTTGTCGAGTGTTTGGTGAACACGCCGCATCTCCTGAACATACAGCTTGAGGATATACTCCTGATCGTCATTGGAAAAACTGCCGGCCGTAAAACATCGTTTGCGTCCATCTTCCAAACGCAACACCACCGCCGGGCACAAGCCTTTGCCGTGGGTGCCAAAAGCGCGTTTTAACGCCGCAGGCTGGAACGGGTTGCCCAACTCGCTGCCGACACCACGGAAACCCAGCAAGTGAGCCTTGAATTGCTTCTTCCCCATGAGCGTGGCATCCCACCATTTGGATAGATAACCCATTGCCACCAACGGTTCATCCTCGGCCGTGCGCATCGTCCATGTGCGAAGCGGCACGCCTTGCGGCACGTCCACCATGTCAACACCCCGCTTGGGCCACCACCGCACCACCCGCCGTCCGGGTTGGCCGCTGGCGGCGGGCGCTTGTTCCACCTTGTCGAGACCGACATCATCGCGCGGTTTCCCGGGAAAGCAGGCATTGCGGAAGTAGTCATACTCTTGCGCCACGGCGGCTGAGCCGCCCACCACGGCGCATGCGAGGAGTGCAAGGTGTTTCTTCATGGGATGGACGGAATTGTATTGTTAGGTATGGCGTGCATGGGAAGTCAGGGTGGGGGATCGTGGAGCGGGGATGCGCCGATCCTTCATCCATGCCACGCTTCCATTACGTATCGTGACTCTCCAGCAGGACCACGCCCGCAGGGATCAATTGGAACTTGATCCCGATCTAGTTGGGGCCGGTCTGCTCCGTTTTCACGGGCACATGACTTATCCGGAACAACTCGTGCTGCGGATCCGGGTTGCTGCGTGGCATCATCGCGCCAGGACGGGCGTCTCCCGAGACATCGAAGCAATAGAGGGTGTCGTCGTAGCGCAGATAGAGTCGTCCTCCGACGACCACCGGGTGCGCCCAACTCGGTCCCTCGCCGGTGACCTTTACGGTGCCCTTCATCTCCAATCCATCGGGCGTGCAAGTGGCCAGTCCCGCCTGGCCGTCCTCATTGTATAGATATAACATGCCGTCGGCCCAGCAAAGCGAGCCTTTGCCCACCGCTTTTTCGACCCATTTCTTTGCGCCGGTTTTGAGTTCCAGGCACGCCCACTTGTTTTCGTGATTGCCGTAGATATAGCCGTCCACGATCACATATCCGCCGTGGTGGCAGTCCATGTCTTCCGTCCGCCAGGCCTCGGTGGCCGTCACTTCCTGCCCCGACACCGACAGTTTCATGCAGATGCCGCCCTTGCCGTAACCGACCGCCCAGAAGAGGTATCCGTTTTCGAATGCGGGAGTCGGGACATTGGCGGTGTTTTTGACGGCGAACTCCTGGGTCCACAGGATCTTGCCGGTTTTGGCATGAACGCAGACAAGGCCCTTGTGGGAACCGTTGATGATCATCGGCACATCCTGATAGACGACATGGATCGCCGAACTATGCTGGGCTCCGGCGTATGGGTCCGATTGCCACACCGTTTCGCCGGTGTTCTTGTTGAGGGCCACCATGAAGCAATCACCGCCGGGGGTGACGATCGCCAGGTCGCCGACGATCAGAACCGACTCACTGACTCCAAACCCATGACCCAGAACCACGGCCTTGAATTCCTTGAAATCCCGCTTCCACTTCGCATCCCCGTTGGTTGCGTCGTAGCAGCCGATCTCACCCGTTCCTGTTAGCAGATACAGGTTGCCGTTGTCATATGTGGGCGTGGCACGCGTGCCCTTGTAGAATCCCATGTAGGCTGCGGTAATGTCCTTGGACCACTTGACCTTGCCCTGCATGTCGATGGCCGTGAGGTATTTGCGATCCCCCGGGCGCGCATAGATGTGTTTTGCTGCGGGCACTTGCGTCGGGTTTCCGGCCTCCTTGCGCCCGGTGGTATAGATCAAACCGCCGCCGAACGACACGTTGGAGAACCCCTGGCCGATTCCCGTGACCTTCCACAATTGCTTCGGGCCGTCGGTTGGCCAACTCTTCAGCAGGCCCTTGTCGGGCGATTTGCCGTCGCGGTTAGGACCCCGCCAGCCCGGCCATTGGACATCCGCGGCACGAGCCGTGCAAATCGATGCAAATACAGTGAACGCCAGAATCGCCGGCGAAAAAGAATAACGAACACGTTTCATATTGGGAACTTTGAAGTACAATAGGGTTGACAAGCAGGCCGCCCCACCACGGGGCGGTCGCTGGCCGCAGTGTGGCTTCCCAACCCACGAGCGCCAGCGGAAAATCATTTTTTTTTGCCGGCCGCCCGAGTCAATCTCCCCTGACGTCCTTCAACCATTTCTTCAACTTCGGCGGCGCCGTGCCGTCCACCTCACCCAAGGTTCTGCCCTCCCAGTCGGCCGTGGTGTGATAGATAAACTTTTGTTGCAAGGCGTGGATTTTGGCGGCCTCGGCAAGCTCCTTGTCCGTGCCGGACAATTCCGGGATTTGGGTGAGCGGGGCCGGCGTGGGTCCGAGCGCGGCGAAATCGTCGTACACCTTTCGATAGATGCGGAAGTGATCCATCCGGCCATTGAAGAACTCGTTCTTGTTTCGACCGCAGGCGATGAAGTTGCCTTCCGGCCTGTCGCCGATGAAAACGTCGCGGGGGTGGAAGGCAAAAGCCTCTTTCGCCGCCTGCTTTCCGTCGATGTGGATGGAAGCCGTGGAACCGTCCATTTCGACCCGCACCCGCACCCACTTGCCGGCAGGAATCCCTTCCGATGCGATAAGACTGTGGTTTTTGCCGTTGTGCGTGGCCGCAAGGACCAGCTTGCCGTTTCCGCCCGAGAACGCCAGATAGAAGCATTCATCGTCACCCGTTCCGAAATCGAACACACGTCCGTCTCCGCCGCTGCGGTTGACCAGCATGTCGATGGTCAGTTCCCCGAAATCCGCCACCGAGGGCGGCGCCTCGGCGTACTGATCCTTTCCGTTGAAGACAATGCACCGGTGATCGCCGTCGGCGGCAAACTCCGGTCTGCCGTACAGGATGCCGTTGTTGTTGACATAGGCGTCCTCGAGCATGGCGGCCTTCGGCTGATTAAACTGCCAGTTGGCGTACAGCGCCCCGTCGTTGCTTCCGCCACCCAGTCCTCCGGCCTTGTCGAATCTGCTATTCTCCCGATAAAATCGCCCGCAATCGAATACGCCGCCGCTCTTGTTGTTCACCACGGCCCCGTAGTCCATGACCAGGCTGCCGGTGATGGTCTGGTTCGTTGCGTAACAAATACTCCTGAAACCGATCAGGTGCGCCTTGAACGTCTCCGGGTCCGATGCGGTCCAGCTCCGGCAGAGGCCGGCCAGGGCTTCCTTGTCCTCCTGCCCTTTATTGCGCATCCAGGTGCGCAGCGGCACGCCTTCGGGAATGTCCACGACGTCCTGCCCCTTGCGCGGCCACCACTCGACCGTGCGCCGCTGGTAGCCGACGGCGTTATGCCCGCCTTCCTGTTCAACTTTGTCGATGCCCACGCCCGGCACGAGTCCTTTCGGATAGCGCAGGTACTTATAGTAGTCGTGCTCGGCGGCAAGCAGGCTGCCAGTCAGGGCAACCCACGTCAGCGGGATGAGGTAGTTCTGTTTGTTCATATTTCCGAAAATATCTCCTCTCTTGGATTGTTGAAAGGAAGGTGTCGTGCCTGGTGCAAGTCGTGTGCTGTCGCGCCGGCACGAGGTCGGCGCGACCTGTCCAACACCTCCCGCAGAGCGTCGCGCATCTGAATGGCACGATCACGTGGCATGCGGCTCAAGTAACGGGCGGCGCGACGGTGAAAAACAATGGCCCGCATCAGATGCCGAGTTCCTTTTCGAGCGGCTTGCCACTCCGGTCGTGCCGAACGCTCTTTTGCAGGATGGCTTCTGCTGTCATGGATTCAGGATAACACATACCCGTCGGTTTGCGAGTCTTGTTTTTGCCTCGTTCGGCCGGGTGCGTCTTGTCGTGGGCCGCCTTGAGCTGCCCGATGCTACCAAAGTGCCTCGGCGATAACGAAATCCAACGTCTGTTAGCCCTGCCCGACACCGCCGATCCCTTCGGCCTGCGCGACCGCACCATCCTCGAACTCTTCTATGCCACGGGCGTGCGGCGCACGGAAATGACTCGTCTCGACCACGGCGATTTCGATCCCTCCGCCCGCACCCTGCTCGTGCGCAAGGGCAAGGCCGGCAAGAGCCGCCTGCTGCCGGTTGGGGAACGCGCCGCATGGTGGCTGGAACGATACCTGATAGAGTCAAGGCCGCTCTTCGCCCACATTCCCGCCGAAACCGCGCTCTTCCTCAGCGGCTACGGCACGCGCTTCAGTCCGGCCTATATCGGCAACTGGGTCGCCGGACTCATGAAAAAGGCCGGGGTGAAAATCCCGGGGTCGTCCCATTTGTGGCGGCACTCGTGCGCCACGGGAATGCTCGAAGGCGGCGCAGATATATGCTACATTCAAGAACCGAGCAGCGAGATAGACTGGAGCGCAGCGACAGCCCGCAGGGTGCGAGCGGCGGCGAGCATCAAATGCTCGGCCACGAGCAACTCACCACCACCCAGATTTATACCCACGTCAGCATCAAGGCGCTCACCGAAGTCCACGCCCGCTGCCACCCTTACGCGCGGATGCCGGTGCCTGACGAAATCCCCGGCGAACCTCAGGTGCAAACCGACATCCTCGCAAACGACAATGCGCCGGACGAAAAACTTTCCTCTTCCCACGCGCCCACCGATCCGCTATCAGCCATTCAAGCGATGACCGACGTCTTGTCAGTACCTGAACCAACACTTGAACCGCCAGAATGCGGTGGCAGGGATCCCGGCGATGGCGACTCCGCCCCCGGTTGCGGGTCGATCCGGCGTCCGACGCGTCCCAGGGCTCCGGGACCCCGGAATACCGGTAACAGACCGACCCGCAAACAGTTAGGCGGCGTAAATAAATAATCTTGACAAACAGCTTAAGATTTCTTAAATGCTTCCTCGTGAAGGAAAACAATACCCTTATGCAGAAGTTTCAAGCGATTTGGCCGCATTTGGACGAGCGTGC
>CAISTY010000078.1 GCA_903888515.1 Akkermansiaceae bacterium
TGGCGCGAGTTTGTCCGGGTCCGGGGACTCAAGGCGGGCAAGACGCCGGTTGGCAACGAAGAGGCGCTCAAGGCCCGTAAATTGTTGGCCGAGGTTGAGGAGCGGGAATTGAGGATCGCCGTGAAAAAGGGCGAATACGTTCCGATCCATCAAGTGAGAACCGAATGGATCGGACTGGTCGCCCAGGCTACTTCCATCCTGCGGGCGAAATTCGAGAACGAATTGCCACCCATTCTATCAGGTCTCGACGCCACCGGCATCCAGCGGGAGTGCCGAAAGGCGATCGACGAGGTTCTCCGCTGCCTGCACGAATCATGAAGATCCTACATGACATCTGGCGCGAGGCGTGGCAGCCACCCGACCGGCGGCCGCCGTGGGAATGGTGCGAGGACCACGTCGCGGGCATCCCGTATTCGCCCAACCCCGGTCGCTTCCGTTCGGAGAACTCGCCGTGGATCCGTGAGGTCATGGAGGCGCTGGTTGATCCTCGCATCCGCCTGGTGTCCATTATCGCGTCGGTCCAGTCATCCAAAACCACCGCCCCGGAACTCACGCTTTGTTATATCATCTCCAACCTGCCCGGCCCCGCGCTGTGGCTCGACCAGACCGACGAGGATGCACGCGACTATTCCGAGGCGCGGTTACAGAAGCTTTTTGACCAGTGCGAACCGGTGGCGCGGCTCATGCCCACCGGCATCCACCGCCACAAGCGCAAGAACAACGCCATCCACTTCAACAACGGGATGGTGTTGTGGATCCTCGGGGCGCACAACAAGACGAACCTGCAGCGCAGGTCGATCCGATGGCTTGTAGGGGATGAGACATGGCGTTGGCCGGAAGGTCACATGTCGGAGGCGGAGGCCCGCGTCACCGCGTTCGGTTGGTTAGGGAAATGCATCTTCATGAGCCAGGGCGGAGAGGAAGACGACGACACGCACCGCAAGTTTCTAACCACCGACCAGCGCGAGTGGACATTCGCATGTCCCGAATGCGGCCACCGCCAGCCGTTCAAGTGGGAATGTGTCGAGTGGAGCAAGTCGGCCAGGGATGAATTCGGCGATTGGGATTTCGACGAGGTCCGGCGCACCGCCGCCATGCGCTGTGAATCGTGCAACCACCATTTCGACGACGGCGACCGGATGCGGCGCGAACTCAATGCCACGGGCAAGTTCGTCGCCAAGAATCCGAAAGCATCGAAGGAGAACGTCGGATTCCACTGGAATGCTCTCTGCGCGATGAGCTGGGGCCAGCTTGCCGAGTTATACCTTCGGGCCAAGGCGGCGGCACGCAAGGGGGATGTCTCGTTGCTCCAGCAGTTCTATCAGAAGCGGCTCGGCCTGCCGTGGCGCGAATACGTCGAGGACTACAAGCTGGAGATCGTCAAGTCCGGTTACAAGCGCGGCGAGTCGTGGGAGGAGGAGGGGGCCATCAATCCGAAAACCGGAACCATACTGTCAGCACCGCTGCCGGAGCGAACGGGATTGATCCCGCTGCGTTTCATGACCGTGGACTGCCAGTTGGATCACCTGTTCCTGGTCGTGCGCTCGTGGTCGGCGGAAGGTGCGAGCCGTCTGGTTTGGAACGAACGCATCCTGACATTCACCGACATCGACGTGATGCAGGAACGCTTCGGCATCCATCCGAGCCTCGTGTTTCTCGACGCCGGCTACGCGACCTATGATGTCTATCGGGAATGTGCCAAGCGCGGGTGGGTGGCGCTCATCGGTGACCGCCGCCCGGTCTATGCACACAAGGGGCGCGACGGCAAGACGGTGCAACGGTTCTACTCTCCGCGCCGCAAGGTGGTGCTCACGCTCAGGCAGAGTTGTTATGTCCATTACTGGAGCAACCTCAACATCAAGGACACGCTCGCCCGCCTGCGCCGCAACCAGGACCCGTCGCGCGGGCCGACATGGGAGGTGCCCGACGACATCGACGACGAGTTTCTCGCCCAGATGGAAAGCGAGCAGCGGGTGAAGGAAAAGGGCCAGTGGATGTGGAAGCAGATCGGTTCACGACCCAATCATTTCTACGACTGTGAGTCGATGCAGGCGGCGGCGGCCACCATGCTCAAGATCGTCGGGCGCGAGGCGGCCAGTCCTGATGCGGTTGACACCCCGGACGGGGAACCATGAAAAATCTGATCCTGCTCGCCGCCCTGTCCCTGCTCATTTCCGCCTGCGCCACGCCCCCGCCCGTCAGTGGTTCCATCGAAAGCAAGTACGGCGGGATCAGGTTGCTGCCCGACGGCAGCATTGAAATCGTGGTCGAACCCCGGACTTCCAA
>CAISTY010000079.1 GCA_903888515.1 Akkermansiaceae bacterium
GAGACAGGAGACAGGAGACAGGAGACAGGAGACAGGAGACAGGAGACAGGAGACAGGAGACAGGAGACAGGAGACATGAGACAGGAGACATGAGACAGGAGACATGAGACATGAGACAGGAGACGCAGTGCTGTGGTCAGCGCAGCGGGTCTGGGGATGTCTGACGGACTGGGTCATGGAGAGAGTGGGAAGGGCGGATGGAGGAATTCCGACGATCAGGGGCCATTCAAAAAGTTTTTTTGGCGGGCGCAAGATTATTTTTCGGAAATTTGAATTTTGGAGGATAGCCGTCCCGGCTGTCTCGGACAACAGGGCGTCCCGCCTGTTGGAATTCCGCCATGGAGATGAGATATCCGGCACGCGGAGCGGGACGCTCCGGGCACGGTCTGGCGCGGGACGCGCCAGCCACGCTGCGATTGCGGCGTCCCGCCTGTTGGAATTCCGCCACGGAGATGAGACCTCCGGCACGGAGCGGGACGCTCCGGGTACGGTCTGGAGCAGGATGCTCCAGCTACGCTGCGATTGCGGTATCCCCGGCTGTTGGGTTTGAAATTGAAGGATGGTCATTCGCGCCAAGGAGGGGTGATTACTGGCATGAAGACCCGGAGCGTTGTCAAGATAGACCCGGAAATCATGAGCGGCACACCGTGCTTTGCCGGCACGCGGGTTCCCGCCCGCACGCTGATTGATGATCTTGAAGGCGGCGACTTATTGGCGGCGAGTCTGGAGCACCGACCGCTTAGGCGGACAAACACGGGACTAACTGGGCGGGAAGCCACCGAAGGAGTCGTGCAAATCCGTTTTGCAACCCTTTGGAAATGAATGGCAAAATTTGAGTTGGTTGGGAGACTCGCGCTCCGGCGCAAGACACGCAAGCGCAACTGGATTCCTGATTATTTGTCTGATCAATAATAATGTCCGCGACAATTTCGTGTCCGATCGGACATCAGGATGTCGTGCACGATGCATTCACTCTTCATGGGCCGGGCGGTTCGGAGACCGCCCCTCCTTGGTAACATCCACGCCCGCCATTTGCCATATGCTGTCAGGTTGCGCCCGCCCGCGACATCCTGATGTCCGGGTGGTTTTCTCCCCTTCGTTCGTGACAATTCCGCCGTAACCTTCACGCTTCTTGCATTCCCAACAGCCAGCAGCCCATGACTAACAACACCAGCCTGTTCACCTCGCCCACTGGCAAGAGTTACGCCGTCACGTTTGCGCTCGTCAGTTCGTTGTTCCTTCTCTGGGGGTTTTGCAACGGCATGATCGACGTGATGGACAAGCACTTCCAGAGAGAGTTGCATCTCACGCTGGCCCAATCCGCCTGGGTCCAGTTCGCCCACTACCTCGGGTATTTCCTGATGGCCATGCCCGCCGGTTGGTTTGCCAGCAAACTTGGCTACAAGGGCGGTATCATTGCAGGGCTGCTGATGGTGGCCATCGGTGGGTTCTGGTTCATCCCCGCCTCGAAAATCGCCACCTTCCCGGCATTCCTGTTAGGTGTTTGCGTGATCGCCTCAGGTCTCACCTTCCTGGAAACCGTCGCCAATCCCTACACCACCGTGCTCGGTCCGAAACAATTCGCCGCCACCCGCATCAACCTCGCCCAATCGTGCAATGGTATCGGCTGGATTCTGGGTCCCATTGCCGGAGCCCGGTTTTTTTACGGTCAGGACGCCGGCGGTCAAAGCACAGGTGCCCAAACGCTGTGGATTCCTTATGCTGCGATCGGTGGCTTCGTGCTGGTATTGGCCATTGTTTTCTCGTTCTGCAAGCTGCCGGACATCAAGTCGCAGGATGAATTCCACCTTGATGACACCGGCCCGAGCGGCGATTTGCCGGTGGCCCATCGCGGCGTGGCATTCGGTCTTCTGTGGTTGAATATCGTCGTGCTCTCCGTGGCTGTCGGCATGATCCTTTCCGCCTTCACCACCTTCCCCGCGGTGAGTCAAGCGCTCGGCCTAACGGAATATCAGGTGCTATGGTATTCCTCCGCCATGCTGCTGGCCATCGGAACCGTCATTTTCGTGCTGAAAAACGCAGATATCTCCAACCACAGCATCTGGACCCACCCGCACTTCTCCGGTGCCACCCTGACCCAGTTCTTCTACGTCGCCGCCCAATGCAGCATCTTCGCCTACTTCATCAACTACATGACCTCGCAGATCCCGCCCGTGCCGGACGCATGGCATGCGGGGTGGTTCGGCAACTGGTTTGAAATCCACAACAATGGCATTCTCGGGTTGAGTGACAAAGGTGCCTCCACGCTTGCCTCCGTGGCCTTTGGTTTCTTCCTTGCGGGGCGGGTCATCGGTGCCGGATTGTTGAAGAAATTCCCCGCCCACAAGGTGCTCGCCACCTTCGCCGCCCTCTCCGGATTGTGCAGTCTGCTCGTCTTCCTCAACTTCGGCTGGCTCTCCGCCAGTGCGCTCTTCCTCACCTACTTTTTCATGTCCATCATGTTTCCGACGATCTTTTCGCTCGGCATTTACGGTCTCGGCGGGCGCGCGAAAAAGGCGTCGTCCTTCATCGTCATGGCCATCATGGGCGGTGCCATCATGCCCAAACTCATGGGTCACGTCGCCGACAAGCACGGCATGTCCGCCGGCTTCATCGTGCCGCTGGTCTGCTTCATTCTGGTAGGTTGCTATGGATTTTTCTGGAGCCATCTGAGCGGCACCGAAGGTGTGACCGGCACCAGCGTGGCAAAAAACCGCCCATGACCACCGCCGCCGCTGGATTCTCAATGCCGCCCGAATGGGCACCGCAGGCTGCCGTCTGGCTGTCGTGGCCGGTTGATGATGCGCCCCATTGGGGCGGCGCGAAACATGCCGCGATGCGGGCGAAGTTCGCGGAAATCGCCGCCGCCATCACCCGCCACGAAACCGTTAGAATAAACGCGCCGGGCTCCCGTCACGCAGCCATCACGGCGGCCTGCAACCGGGCCAAGGCGGTGCCCGAACGCCTGGAACTTTTCGATCACCCTAACAACGACGTCTGGTGTCGCGATCACGGACCGATCTTCGTGCAACACCCCGGAACCGGTGAAGTGGCCGTGACCGACTGGGAATTCAATGCCTGGGGCGGAAAATTCCCGCCTTGGGATCTGGACAACGCCATCCCCGGCCGCATCGCCAAGGCGCTCGGCCAGCGGGTATTCAAGGGCGGCATGATCCTCGAAGGCGGCTCGATCGAAATCAACGGAGCCGCCCAACTGCTCACCACCGAAGCCGTCTTGCTCAATCCTAACAGAAACCCGCTGCTCGACCGTTCCGCTATCGAGCAACACTTGCGCGACGGCTTCGGCGTCCGGGATATTCTCTGGCTGCGTGCGGGCATCGCGGGCGACGATACCGACGGTCACATCGACAACCTCGCGCGTTTCACCGATCCGCAGACGATCCTCGCCTGTATCGAGCGCGATCCCGCATCGCCTAACAGCCGCGTGCTGGCGGACAACCTCGCACGCTTGCGATCCTTCCCAGCACCTAACGGAAAACCGTTCGCAGTGGTGGAGATCCCGCTGCCGCAAGCCTGCGCAGTACCCGCTTGGCGGCTGCCGGTCCTGCCGGCCTCCTATGTCAATTTCCTGATCGTCAACGGCGGCGTGCTGGTCCCCACTTTCCGCCAGAAAATAAACGACTCGCGTGCGCTTGGCATCATCCGCGAGATGTTTCCCGGCCGGGACATCACCGGCATCGATTGTCTCGATCTCGTCGAAGAGGGTGGCTCGCTGCACTGCATTTCCCAGCAGCAACCCTGTGGCGGGCGATGACCGGAACGCGCTTCTGTGTCGGGGCCGGAACAAAACTAGACAGAGACGGTTCAAAACTAGACAGAGACGGTTCAAAACTAGACAGAGACGGAACAAAACTGGATTTCTTCTGTTAGCCAGAGAAGCGGCTGGCGATCAACGGGTTGAGTTGCGAGGATCGGCTGACGTCCGCAGGATACGGCTCTGCCGGAGGGCAACCGGAGCGGCGGGAGTTGCCAAAGGGGCCTCTGCCTCGGTGTCGCGGCATGGAGGATTTCGTGCCGCGACACTTTCAATCGAGACAAGGCCCATTGGCCCAATGCGATAAACTCCGGGGGTTTGGGGGCAGCGCCCCCAAGGGGGAGGATTGCCGGATGCAGGCGAATCGGGTGATGCTGCCAGGCGTGCAAAGAAACAACTCATTCATCGGCTGCCGCCGAAATTCGTCCGGAAGATTCTCAAAGACTTCAACGCCGGTGCGCTTGATGCCCTTAGCGCCGCAAACCGTTTGGGAGTGTGCCGGGCCAGGCTCTATCAGCTTCGCACGGATTATCTCAAGAAAAAGTCAGGCTATCAGGCCGCCGCCAGCGGTGGCGACCACCGTGAGGCATGGCCGCCCGGGGTCGTCGATTTCCTCAAGGGCTTCCTGCCCGTGCAAAGCCCTCCGAACTATCAACTCGTTGCCGACGAAATGGAGCGACTGTGCAACTTCAAGCGCGCCCGTGCGACCGTCGAATCCTACGTCAAAACCAACCTTTCCCATCTTGTTCCCACCCCTCCGCCCAAAAGGCGGACATACCGGCGTTTCCGCCGCGCCCACGTTGGCGAACTCTGGCAACATGACAGCTCGATCCACCAATGGTGGCCCGCCCCTCATAAACAAACCCTGTTGCTCACCATCGATGACTGTTCCGGCCTGTATGTTGCGGGCCGCTTTGTCGACCGTGACACCACCTGGAATCACTTCCTACATTTCCGCGAGGCCTTCGAGCGCCACGGCCTGCCAGAAGCTATCTACACCGACGCACTGAGCCTGTTCGGTCCAAGTTCCAGCAACTATCACGTCGATCCGCGCAGCGAGTTCCAGCGCTCCTTGCGGGCGCTCCACGTGGCTCACCTGGTCGCGCCAACGCCGCAGGCCAAGGGCAAGATCGAGCGCAGCTTTCAAACCTTCCAAAACCGCCTTGTCACCCTGCTTGCTCACGCCGGAGTCAGCAACTGGGAATCCGCCGATCCGATCCTCCAGATGGAGATCCAACGCCAAAACCGCAAAGTCCTGCGAACCACCGACAAGGTCCCGTTAGAAGTCTGGGAAGAGCAGTTGCTCAAGAGCACAGCCCGCCTGAGTCCGACACCCGCATCATCCTTGCTCGACCTGCACATCTCGCTGCGCGCAACGCGCAAGGTCCATACAGGCCCCTACATCGAATTTGACGGTCAAGACTACGAGATCGCTCCGACTTCCCGCAAGGTCGTAACGGTGCTTTTCCACCCGTTTCGCAAGCTCTGGGTTCTCGATCATTCACCAAAGTTAACATGGCCCCCGATTTTGGGCCATTTCACGTTGAAATCTGTCTAGTTTTGCTCCGGCAAAAAATCTAGTTTTGAACCAGCGCCGACA
>CAISTY010000080.1 GCA_903888515.1 Akkermansiaceae bacterium
TGTGGTCGCCGTAGATTCCGCGCGAGATGATGCCGTTCTCGGCAATAGTCGTGTGGTAATCGACGCAGCGTTTCATGCCGTCGTAGTGCCGCCGGAGCATGCGCTCGTCGTCGAGATACTGATAGAGATACCAGACGAGTATCGGATAGTTTCCGCCCCATGCCGGATCGAATGCCGGGCGGGCATCGTAGTTAGGGCAAATTTGCGGGACGTTGCCGTTTGGCTGCTGCGCGTGGGCGATGTCTTCGAGCCACTTGGTCCAGAACAGTGGCATGTGCTGACGCGGATAGAGAGAACCGGTGATGGTGGCCGGGTCGGTCCACGCCCAATGTTCGCGGTAAAGGCAGTCCAGCGGCATGCCGAACAGGCCGTTGGTCAGCGTCCAGCGGACGTTCTGATGGATCCGATTGAGCACCGGACTGGAGGACTCAAAGCGGCCGGACAGATCGACGTCGGTATAGATTACGCGCCCCTGCAAGTCATCGACTGTTAGTTTGCCGGGATGGCCCTCGATTTGGACGTAGCGAACCGGATGATAGGTGAATCTCGGCTCATAGATCTCTTCGCCGTCACCTTTGAGGGTATAGTGATCGGTCGCGCCGCCACCCTGATAGCGGCTCTGGTCGATCAGGCCGCTGTCTAGCAAATGGGAAGAATACTTGATTGTTACGTCGGTGCCGGCCGGGCCGCGCATCCGCAGGCGCGTCCAACCGCCGAAGATCTGCCCCAGATCATAGACGTACACGTCCGGTTTCGGAACGGTTAGCTTCACGGGCTGTAGTGTCTGGTTGACCTTGATGGCCGGCATCATCTGCGACTGCATGAAGCCGCCGGGAGCCTCTTTGACACCTGCGGCCGCCCACTTCGCATCATCGTAGCCGGGCAGGGTCCAACCGGATCTCTCCAAGCGCGCGTCATAGACTTCCCCTTTCCAGAAGTCGTTGCGCCGGATCGGGCCGTCGATAGTTTTCCATGTGGGATCGCTGGTCACACTGGCCGTGCTGCCGTCGGCGTATTCGATGTGCATCTGCAGCAACACGCGCGGCGCGTCACCATATCGCAGACGCCCGGGTTCGCAATACCATCCGTTGCCCAGCATCACGCCCAGCGCATTGGGGCCTTTTTTCAGCTGGTCGGTCACGTCGTGGGATACATATAACACCCGCTTGTCGTAGTCGGTCGCGGCCGGATCGAGCACGCGGTCACTCACCTTGCGGCCGTTCAAGTATATCTCGCTCCATCCGATGCCCGAAACATAAACGCGCGCGCGCCGGACGTCTTTGGTGACGGCGAACTCCTTGCGCAGCAGCGGCGACGGGGCAATGGCGGCGGCGGCCAATGCGGCGTGGCGGTTGACCTTGACCACCGGAGGAAACTTCGGTGATTTCCCGGCATCGTAAACCTTGAATTCGAGGATGCCGGTTGCTCCCGTTTCAAGTGAGTCAAATTCCAGCTTGAGTTTTGAGGTGGTCACCTCAGCGAAAGTTGTTGTGTTATACTTATTACCTTCAACGCCGAGACCCACTGGATTCTTGACGGGTATGAACGCATTGCCGTCCCAGTAAAGGAGTCGTGATGCTTTGGGCAGCAGGATGCCGGCACCATCGCTGAACCAGTAAACATCGATCATGGCAAAGTTGACCGGCTTGCTCCATTCGTATTGAACCCATTGGGTGCCCTTTTGAGGCCAGTTGCCGTAGGCACCGTAGCGTTTGTCGTTGGACTTGGCCGGTTTGAAGCCGTCGTTGATTGCGTCAAGCGTCTCATGTCCCGACACGAATGATGTCGATGGCTTTGCAACCAATGCGAGATTGACGCGGCCCGGCTTTTCATCATCCAGATCCTCGGCAGGCGGGCTGGGAGGCTTGACGCCGATCCATTGGCCCTTCCAATCGCTTTGTTCCATCAGCCCCATTTCGAAACTGCCCGGCTGGCTCCACGTCGATGGCTGGCCCTGCTTGTTCCAAACCCGAACCTTCCAATAACACTTTTCCCCGCTGGCCAGCGCCTTGCCCTGGTATTCAACATTCACCGAGCGCTCGGAACGCACCTTGCCGCTGTCCCACTTGTCGCCGGCATCGGCCCCGAGTTTGGCCGCGCTGCCGGCCACCAAAATCTGATATGCCGACTGCACCTGTCCGCGCTTATCCGACTTCAGAACCCAGCCAAAGCGCGGCTGCGCGGTATCGACACCCAGTGGATCGACCGCATACTCACACGTCAGTTCCAACGCGCCGGGTTCGGCCCGTGGCGCGGGTGCTTCGGCACCGCCACTTTGTTGCGCACGGGTTGTGCAGATCAGCACCACAGCCAGGGTGCTGACAAGTGTTGGAAGGGAACCACAGGCAAACGTTCTTTTCATGGTATTGTGTGTTTTTTCTTGGCCTTTTCGGCTTCGGCCCGGTTGTAGGCCTCGATGACTTTGGCAGGCCAGATGAAGGCGGGGGCCTTGGCAGGATCGTAGCCGCGCAGGTGGGGTTCTTCCAGGCGTTTCGCCACGGGCACATAAACCCACTTGTTTTGTCCAAACGATTCGTCTAGCAGCTTGGCGTACTCCGGCAGGTGCTCCAGCATCTGCTCCCGCGTGTTGATGTGGCAAACGAGCTTGCCGGCGGGATCGAGAAGTTCCAATCCGCCGCCGCGATTGCAGTTGAACCACGACTGCACGCCCTCGGCCCAGAACTCCCCGGTATTGTTCATGCCGTATGCGCGGAATCTGCCCGACTCTTTGGCCTTCTGATACAACGCATGGAGCCGCGTTTTGAACTGCTCATCGAGGGCACCAAACACCCCTTCATGGCCGTGGGCGAACTCGTGGATGAAGATGTTCTCACCCTGATAAGGATCCCCCGCAAAACCCAACAGGTTTTCCTCCCCGCAACTCACCGGCCGGCCGCCCAACCCGCGTGCCCGCTTGTCCCACCAGGGCTCCATTTTCCGGCACTCGGGCAGATCCGTCTGCATCTCGTTATAGGCCATCACACAAGCATACATGTCCCTCTCGACGAGTTTTTTCAGCACGTCGGGCCGCTTGGCAAAGATCGCCCGCACCAGATACGCCGCTTCATTCAAGGCGTACTGCGAAACCTTTTCCGAGCCGACGATCAGCAAACCGTCGGCCTCCACATGCTGCTTGTAAAACGGGTCGAGCTTCTTCAACAGCGCTGCGCCGCGGGTCGGCTGACCATGGAGCGACTCGCGGTTGCCTGCCGCAGGATGTCCCGCTGCGGTTGCCCCGGCATCATTGCGCGGAACTTCGGCGCGAGTGAACGACGTCGGGAAAACGACCGCCGCCAATGCCGCCAACACTGCCATGGAATTGTGATTGAAGATGGTGCGCATGAGCAAGAAAAGCTGGGGATAAATGAACGGAAAAATGGACCGCTGCTGCCCCCTATACGCACACCCGCAGACACTTTTTTCACTTTTTTCCATGCCAATCATGATTCACTTGGATTGATTTCCTTCCACACCCCGTTTTCCACACCGTCGCGAGGACTGCATGTTAGACGTTGTGCCGCGCGGGCTCGGACATGCCTGATCCCGACATTGAATTGTCGGGAAAGTACGGCTGAATGGCCAACGAAACTTCTTGGCAAAGCGGGGTGGATAGTTATTTTCGGGTTCGAGGATTTCCCCATGAACCCGGCCTCAAACTCCTGCCCCTTGCCCAATTCCGCCGTTTGGAGGTACCTGTCTCTTTATTTTCACCGAAACACCGCCCTTCCGAAACACCGAACCACCTCTTCCAACCCCCCTTTCCCCCGAACCCTCTGTTCCCCGCCCGTCGGTCCGGCCAACGGCTCTTTCTACGGTCTTCACCCCAAAAGACGTTCCTAGCAATCGAATAACAACCATCCAACTCCATGATCACGAACCTTCGTGCCCTTGTTGCCATCACCGCCGCCTGCGGCATACTGACTCCCATCATCCGCGCCGCAGATGACTCCCCCAGCCCGCCGCCATTCGCCGAGAACGAAGCGACCAGTGAAGTACCGGACCCAAAGACTGCGGCATTCCTCAAGGTGCTCAAAAGCATCAAATGGACCACCTCCGGCGATGGCGATCTCGGCGGCCGTGCCAGCCTGGCGATCCCTCCCGGTTATCTGTTTACCGGCGGCCCAGGCACTATCAAGATGATGGAGGCCTACGGCAACCTGACCAGCGGAAACGAGCTCGGCTATATCGCTCCGGACAACTTGAGTTGGTTCGCAGTATTCGAGTTCGACGGCTGCGGCTACGTGAAAGATGATGAAAAGGACAAGCTGGATGCCGACAAGATCCTCGACCAGATGAAGGAAGGCCAGAAGAAGGCCAACCAGGAACTCACAAAACGCGGCATGCCCACACTTGAGGTGTTAGGCTGGCACACGCCGCCGTTTTACAATCAGGAAACCAACAACCTCGAATGGGCGATCCGCGTCGCGTCCCAAGGCGGTGGAGAAACCATCAACTACAAGACCAAACTGCTGGGGCGCCGTGGAGTGATGGACGTGGTGCTGGTCTGTAACGCAGAACAACTTGCCACCGTAGTCCCGGAACACCAGAAGCTTCTCAAGGGCTACAACTTCACCAAGGAGGAATCCTACGCATCTTTCAGCCATGGTGACAAAGTCGCGGAGTACGGCCTGACCGGACTGATCGTGGGAGGCGGCCTCTTGGTCGCAGCCAAATCCGGCCTCTTGGCGAAGCTATGGAAGCCCATCGCAGTCGGTCTGGTCGCCATCGCAGCGTTCTTCAAACGTATCTTCACAGGCCGGACAAAGGAAACGATCTGACACCACCCGACGATGTCAACATTTGCCGAGTTTTGCCTGATCGCACTCGCGCTCTACCTCTGGGAATCCATGCTGTGGCTACCCTTGCGCGGCGTGGCCTTGAGAAAATCCCTGCGGGGCAACAAATGGCGGGTTCTCGAACCAGACCGCTGGCTGGCCATGCGGGAAATAGGAATGGTGCCACTGCCGCCATTGATTGGAGCAGGAAGGATCGCCCCCTGCCAGACTCCCCCGCTTATGGTGGATGACGAAGGCCGGTGGCTATTGGAAACCGGCAACGGCAAGAGAATCCTGATCGATGCGCCAGAATGGGACGATTTGACACCCAAGGCACACCACCTCGGAGTCGGCAAGTATGAAAGCCGCTTGTCTTCACCGCAAATTCTCGCGTCGTTAAAGCGAGCGCGGAAAAAGGGGCTTTCTCCGGCCCAGGCAGTTCGGCAGGCTTGGCGGCTTGCGCTCTCCCCAATACGGGCCGCCCGAGAGTGGCGGCGATGGCGCTTGGTTTCCGGGCCACTGGGGTGGATGTGCCCCACCCTCACCTGCGGGTTCTTTGTTGGATTACCGGCGCTTTACCTCAACACGGGTTCTTTCCGCACCCTTTGTTTCGCTGGCTGGCTCTGGACGGTGATGCTGTTGATCGCGGCACAGCTCTGGTGGCTAGGCCGCCGGGTCTATCCTGGTGCCCGCGCAGCCCTGCAAATGGACGCTCTGTTGGCAGCCATCGTGCCATTCCACGCCATGCGTGCCCGTGAGTTGGCGGCAGTCCATGCCATGGGCTCCACTCACCCCGCTGCCTTGATTCTAGCCGACTCGGACATCCGCAACCCTTGGCTGGCCACATGGATCAGGAGCCTGGCCTTCCCTCGACCGGGTCAAGCCGCTGATGTCCTCGCCAGCAATGCAATCACCGCACCCTTGGACCGAGCACTCGCCCGCGACTTTCTAGCAATCGCCGACTTTTCCTATCCACCCGAGATCGGCGACGACCCAAGCGCTGCTGCCTACTGTCCTCGCTGCCACAGCCGCTATTTGCCCGGAGTGGTAACCTGTGCCGACTGCGGAGGATTGTCCGTCCTTCCCGTTCCCGGCGGATCGGCGTGATAAACCAAGCTATCTCTTTTCCAGATGATCGATGCCATAGGGCGCGCGTTGCGAACGAGAGCGCATCAACCCCCCATTTCCCCGCCCGCCGGTCCGGACAACGGCATCGGCAACGGCCTTCACCCCGAAAGCTCATTCCTTGCAATCGCGCGCAACCATGATGCCTGGCCATGACCGGGATGCGCGATGGGTCGTGGCGACCGTCACAGGGTCACATGTGACCCTGATAGAAAGAATCGCGATCAACCGGAGAGCATTCCACACTGGCATCGCACCCTGCGGCCTGATACCCTTGCAGGATTCAATCCATCCATGATGCCCGCCGACCTGTCCATTCTCCAGCTCTCCCTCCTGTCGCTTGCGGCCCCTGTCGTGGTCTTCAACTGGGGCGGCTTTATCGTCAGCCTGAGGAACTTGTGTCGCGGGTCCGGCGGAATGGTGCCGACGATCTATCTGGCCTCGGCCATCCTCACGACCGCCGCCTGGTTCGCTGGTCCCCGGCCGGAGTGCAGGTGGATGTTCATGATCCCGCTATCCGATCCGGCGAATTTGTCCCTGCCCCTGATCGTGGCGGCCTCGATCCCCGGTTTCTGGAAGCGGATCGTCACACTCCGCCGCCCTGCGTGACGGGTGGATCATTGCGCTGCCCATGGAGGTGTCATGGGTCATTAGTCATGGGTGAAGAGTAAAATCGGAACTCAGGCATACCTGCCCGTGTCTTTCTTCAGAGGTAGGGCGTGGCGGCCCGCCGCGCCGACTTGGAAGATGGGCCGAAGAATTCCCTTGCGGAATCGCCGCAGGCCCGATAGACGGGGATTGTCTGACGCCGCTTTAGGCGGCGGTGGACGAAGTCTGGACTTCCGGGCGGCATTTGTACCTTCTTATACCGCACGCTGTATAATAAGGACAATTGCCGCGCGCGGTATAATAAAAATGTTCGGCAGAGACACTAAGATGAAGACTCGGACACGCAATATATGGATAGCAGTTGCGATACTGGCAATCCTCATCTTCAATCCAGTAACCCTAATGGCTCTCTGGCTTGTTCCCGCATATTGGTCCAACAAACACCCGGAAATCGGCGAACATGTAGACCATGTCAACTGGCTACCATCCACAGCATCTGACATATGCTACTTTAAGACATATAGCAATACGGCCTACGAATTTAATATTCCTGAGAGCGACTTCGTTAATTGGGCCGCAAAGATTAAGCTCTCTGAGATCCATGAGCCTTTTCGGATCGAAAGATACACTCGGAGCTTGGCTGATCGCCCCGAGATACCAGACGGCAGAGGTAATCCGTCATGGAAGGACTATGGTAAGATCGGAATTATCACGATCAACAAAGGATTATGCTACAGCTCGCCTCCCCGAGGTAA
>CAISTY010000081.1 GCA_903888515.1 Akkermansiaceae bacterium
TCTGACAAATGATCCTGCCCACGCGTCCAATATCTCCATGGTTTGAACAGAAGCCCGCAAAGGACGCGAAGGATTATACAACACGCACGCAGCTCTTCCTTCGCGAGCTTCGCGTCCTTCTGTTAAAAATCCTCATTACCCCCCAATCCCCACGCGTCCAATATCTCCATGGTTTGAACAGAAGCCCGCAAAGGACGCGAAGGATTATACAACACGCAAGCAGCTCTTCCTTCGCGAGCTTCGCGTCCTTCTGTTAAAAAATCCTCATGCCTCCCCCATCCCCAGACGTCCAATATCTCCATGGTTTGAACAGACGGGTCATGTCCGGTTTCAAGATGGCGGGCCACCTGAATGCCTGATGGCCCCTGAATTCGCAGTTTACAAAGGGCGCAGGCATGCCAATTTTGCGGTGCATGATCTTTTCATCCCATCACCCATGGGCGCTAGCATTCGCGACTGCGGCGGTATGCTCCGCCGCCCCGGCAGCGCCTGAATCGCAACCGCTTGCCACCGCCGCCACCTATCAGGGGTGGAAGTCGCTTTGCCTCGGCAACCAGCTCATCGAACTCCAGGTGCTGCCCGACATCGGCGGACGCATCATCCAGTTCAAACTCGGCGGCCACGAGTTCCTATGGGTGAACCCGCAACTGGCCGGCAAACTGCCCCCGGCCGGCGGCCTGGCAGAAAATAGCGGCTGGTTCAACATCGGCGGCGACAAACTCTGGCCCGCCCCGCAGGGATGGGACAACGACCAACAATGGCCCGGCCCACCCGACGCCGTGCTCGACGGCCAGCCCTATCAGTTAGAACAACTCCCCGACAAGGAACAAGCGCCCGGCCAGCCCGGCGCAACCGCCATCCGCCTCACCAGCCGCAACGACCCGCGCAGCGGCATCCGCTTGTCGCGCGTGATCCGCATCTTCGCTAACAGCACGCGCGTGAGCTTCGAGGCGACGATGGAGAACACCGACAACAAACCCCGCCGCTGGGGCATCTGGGCGCATACCCAGCTCGATGGCGCCAAGGCCGACCGTTCGGGCCACAACCCGCTGATGCAGGCGTGGTGCCCGATGAATCCGCAGAGCAGGTTTCCCATGGGTTACGACGTGATATTCGGCGACAAGAAAAATCCGTCGTTCCAGCCCGATGCGGCACGCGGCCTGATGCGCGTCCAGTATCAATACAAGGTTGGCAAGATCGGCCTCGACAGCCCCGGCGGCTGGGCCGCCACGGTCAACGGTGAAAATGGCGCGGTGTTTGTGCAACGCTACGTCTTCGAGCCGGATAAACCCTATCCCGATGGCTCGTCGGTGGAGTTCTGGCTGAATGGCACCGGCCAAATCCGCGCCTATAACAAAGACATGGTGATGGCCACCAACGCCGCCGAGAACCCCTATGTGTTCGAGAGCGAGTTGCTCAGCCCGTTCGCCCAACTGGAACCCGGCCAAAAATATACCTGGCGCTACGATTGGTTTGCCTCCCACCTCGGCGGTGATTTCCCGGTGCTCGACTGCTCGGAGTCCGGCGTCATCGCCCACCCCCTGCGGGCGGAACAGGACGGCAAACAAACCCGCCTAACAGGCAGATTCGGGGTTTTCGCACCCGGCACGCTGCGCGCCGAATTCGCCGACGTCCGGGGTGTCCTGTTAGCCACGCGCGACCTGCCGCTCATGGTTTCTCCGTTGCAGCCGCTCGTTCTCGACACCCGTGTGGAGACACCCGCCAACGCCGCATCGGTGAAGTTGCTGTGGGTAGGCACTCACGGCACAGCCCGCGGCCAACTGGCAAAAGCGGATCTGCAGCGCGCCTCGCTCGTGTCAACCGGCAGCGCGGCCGATGCCCCCCCCGCACCCCCGCATGCGGCACCCGCCATCGAGGCGTCGCCTGGAAAATGCAATCCGTATTATCTGGAGATGCGGGCACCGCTGGTTCCGGCGGCATTTGTGAAACTGCCATTGGGTGCCGTGCGCCCGGAGGGATGGCTGCGCGATCAACTGGTCGCCCAACGCCACGGGCTGACCGGGCATCTTGATGAATTCGTGCTGACTGATGCGGAGTGGAAAGGCGGCAAGGGTTTCAAGTTGTGGGGCCCGCCCTACAGATATATGTCCAACTACCTCGAGGGCCTGGTGCCGCTGGCCTACCTGCTGGATGATGCGGAACTCAAAACCAAGTCGCAGGCCTACATCGAGTGGATTCTCAAGAGCCAGCAACCCGACGGATGGTTTACCACGCCGCCAACCCCACTGCCAACCGACGGCAAAAACGAGGAAACGGCATTGAACAACCCCGAATATCTTTGTTGCTTGCTCAGGATGCTGATGGGATATCACGAGGTCACGGGCGATCCGCGGGTGATTCCCCTGGCCACCAAATACTTTTCCTACATCGACACACATATTGCCACATGGCCATTGGATGTCTGGTTTGGCGCCCGCGCCATGGATCATGCGATCGTGGCGCATTGGCTCTACAGCAAAACCGGCGACACGTCGCTCTTGCGCACGGTGGAAAAAATCCGCCGCAACAGTTATGACTGGGGGGGCTTCTTCAACGCGTTCCCATGGCACGACCAACTGCCATACGATGCGCAACACCAACAGATTTGGAACAAACACGGCAAGCTGACCCATGTGGTCGCACTCGCCTGGGCCGTCAAGTTCCCGGCATTGGCATATATGCAATCGCACGATAAGGCCGACCTGGACGCTTCGTTCAAGGCGATGGAGTCCCTCGATCGCTACCACGGCCAAGTCGGCGGACGTTTTTCCGGGGATGAACATCTCAACGGACGCAATCCCAGCCATGGGACGGAACTCTGCGGCGTCATTGAGTATATGACATCGTTGGAAAAACTACTGGAGATATCCGGGCGTGTTGCGCTGGCCGACCAAATTGAAAATCTCGCTTTCAACAGTCTTCCCGGAGGTATCACGCCGGACTGCTGGGCCCACCAATACGATCAACAGACCAACCAGGTGCTCGTCTCGAATGCCAAACGCAATTGGAGAAACAATGGCAACTCCTCAAATCTCTATGGCCTGTTGCCAAACTACCCGTGCTGCATGGCCAACATGCACCACGGATGGCCGCGCCTCACCGAGCACCTTTGGATGGCCACGCACGATCGCGGGATCGCGGCGCTGATCCTGGCCCCATCGCGCGTGATGGCGAAGGTGGGCGATGGCACCGAGGTCACCATCACCGAAGACACCCGCTATCCCTTCGACGGAGCCATTCGTTTCCGCGTGCAAACAGACAAGAGCGTTGCCTTCCCGTTATATATACGAATCCCCTCCTGGGCATCCGGCGCCACACTCCGCTGGAATGGTGGCAGTAGCAAACCGCAGGCCGGCACCATCGCCAGGATTGAACGCACCTGGAATCCCAATGACGAAGTGATGCTTGAACTGCCCATGACCGTGCGCAGCGAGACCCGCTTCAACAACTCCGCCGCCATCCTCCGCGGACCGCTCTACTTCGCCCTGCGCCTACCAAAAAAATACACCGCCATTCAAAATCATAAATATCAAGGGTCTTTCACTTGGAGTATCGAGCCGGGCGCACCGTGGAACCTTGCACTGAAACTCGATCGCGACCATCCGGAGCGTTCGTTCACCGAGGTGGTCGGCAAGCCGGGAACCTATCCGTTTGCCGACAAGGGCGACCCGATTTACGATAAAGCTAGTAATACGTGCCAGCCGTTTGCCGGCGACGCCCCGGTGATCCTGCACGGCGTCGGACGCACGCTGCCGGCTTGGACGCTGAAGCAAAATTCCGCGGATGATCCGCCGCCTAGTCCGGTGGAAGCGAGCGGGCCGGACGTCCCGCTGGAACTGGTTCCCTATGGTTGCGCGCGGCTGCGCATCGCAGAGTTCCCGGTAATCGGATCGACTGATGTTAGGGAACCGCTGGATAAACCAGCGGCTGCTCGCGACCTTCGAGAACGTCAATGATGTGGGTGAGGATGCGTACCGGGTAGGCGTCCTCCTTGGCCGGTGGCTTGCGGGCATCCGCCAAAACGGATTTCAATGCAGGCAACGCCGGGCGCGCGGCTTCGCCAAGGCGGTCAAGTACATTGGCTGCCTGCAGGGCGAAGGGCGGCTTGGCGCTTTGCCGGACCCGGCGCAGCAACACGGGCATCGCCAGCTCGGGTTTGCCAAGACTCGCCAGAGCCTCGGCTGCGGCAATCTGCACGGCTCCGGATTTGTCCTTGAGACACTTGCGCAATGCAGGTTCGGCGGTGACGGACTTGTCGCGAAGCAGGGTGCAGCCTTGCGCCGCCCACCAACGGACCGGCTCGCTCGGATCATCGAGCGACTTGATCAGCTTGGGCAGGTTGTCGGCGTTGCGTTCCGCGGCGAGGGTGGCAAGCGCGAACACGCGTTCGATCGGATAGGCGCCGGGCACGCGCGAGGCGTCGTAGCCTTCGAGCACCGAGCCTTCCGGCAGGAAACCGTTGTCCTTGTTAGCCAGCACGCGTCTTTTCAAAGCGGCGCGCATCCCATCCAATGTTTCGCGGTGTGCGGGGTCGGCGGCGTGGTTGTGAACGCTGTCGGGATCGGCGGACATGTCGTAAAGTTCCTCGGCGGGCTTACCCCCCCAGAACATGGAGGTCGCCGGCGTGAGCTTGCCGTCGCGGGCGTCACTGGCCCACGATTGATAGCCGCGTGCTTGAAACATGTAATTGAGCGGCTGGACATACGGCAGGTCGGGCCGGTAGTTGTGGATATATAACCAGCGGCTGCCCGCCACCGATCGCATCATGTCGTAACGCTCGTCCATCCGGTCGCGGGTGCAAAACACATACTCGTTGGGCGCGGCCTTGGCCGCCCCGGCAAACGCGTGGCCCTGCATGTATTTTGGAATCCTCACCCCGGCCAGCGACAACACGGTCGGCGCGAAATCAACAAAGTGGACGGGCTCCTTGATCCGCGACCCCGGCGCGGCGGGTGCGAGGTGGCGCCATTTCGGCGGGTAATAGACGATCAGCGGAACGTGGGTGCCGCTTTCCTGGAGGAAACGCTTGCTGCGCGGCAGCACGCCGCCGTTGTCGGCATAATAAAACACGATCGTGTCGTCGGCCAGCCCGTCGTCTGCCAACTCCTCGAGCTTGGCCGCGATCTGGCTGTCGAGCCGCGCGATGCGGGTGTAGTAGCGGGCCCAGTCGGCGCGCATTTCGGGTGTGTCCGGCTGATAGGGCGGGATGCGCATCACGGCGGGATCGAATGCCGGCAGTTCGTTTTTCGGGAACAGGCAACTCTCGTGACTGGTTTCATGGTTGAACACGCTGAAAAACGGCTGCCCGGCGGCGCGGTTCTGATAGTGGGCCTTCTTGCCGCTCGCGTTCCATGCCTCCTTGATCTTGATCGGCGCGTTATAGTCGGTCTTGGCGTTGTTGGACGTGTAGTAGCCGGCCGCACGCAGATAGGCTGGAAACCCCTTGAGCCATGACGGAATCTTCCCTGCTGCGCGCATGTGCTGCGCAGGGCCACAGGTCGTCGGATACATCCCGCTGATCAGCGTGAAGCGCGATGGCGCGCACACCGGCATCGTGAAACAACGCTCATACAACACGCCCTCGCCCGCCAACTTGTCGAGCGTCGGCGTCTTCGCCAGCGGATCACCGTAACAACCGAGAAACGGGCCGTTGTCCTCGCTGACCAGCCACAGGATGTTGGGTTTGGCGGGTGCGCCCGCACGGGCCACGCCGGCAACAAGCAATACCGCTAGAAATGGCGCGGCGATACGGGTGGCGGACAACCGGTACATCGTTCCACAGGGTCCGGCAATGGCCTCCAGATTGTCAATCTAACATACATGCGGACAGCCTGTCGCGCCATGTTCAAGGATCCGAACGGTCGATCAAATCGTTTGCCGCTTCATTTCCCCGCTTTGGGCGGGGTGACACCCTCCTTGACCGGCGGCGGTCCGTTGGCGAACTGGTCGTCATCCTTGCCTCTTTGCGGCTAACCGAATGTATTCCAAGTCAGGAACTGCTCAGTAAGAGGGGCACGGGCGGCCCGCCCAATACCGTTCAATTAAGCAGGAAGAGGAGAGGGTTTTAACCGCAGATGAACGCAGATAGACGCAGATGAAGAGAGATTTTTGATTTTATCTGTGTTCATCTGCGTCCATCGGCGGTTCGAATTTCTTAATTGAATGGTATTGGGCGAGCCGCCCATTCCCCTCTTCTTTTTTCTGCTCCAGCCTCGCCGCCAATGATCCGCCGCCATCAAGTGAGCTGTCTGTGTCCAGTTCGATGCGTTCACTCTTCATGGGCCGGGCGGTTCGGAGACCGCACCTCCTTGGTAAATCCCACACCATATGGGCACAACGCCGTTAGTCTGATAGGAGCTAAAACGCTGTAATCCTTTGTGATTCAGGGGGTGGGCCTGCTTGGGATCGAACCAAGGACCAAGGGTTTATGAGACCCCTGCTCTAACCGCTGAGCTACAGGCCCTGAAAGGAATTTTTTGGGATTTTTTTTCCGGATAGTTGGCTGAAATGCGAGGACTCCAAGACGCATCCGCCGTCAGCATGCCAGATGCCGCCATCAAGGTCGTGTCGATATCGGTATCGACGTCTCCGGATTCGTACTGGCCGGCCTTATGCAACGGTTCCCGCGGTCGATGTAATCGATCAGGCAACCATCTTGGGTGAAGCGCAGTTCGCGCTCGGTGCCGGGAACGAAGTCGATCCCTTGGTAGCGGGGGTAGTCGCCATAGTTGAAGGCTCCGGCTCTGACTTTCCATTTCCATGCATGCCGCCAGAAGTAGACGGAGTCATCGGGGTCTTCGACGACGAATATGGCGGCATTATTCGCCCACGGTTCTCGGCGGGCGATTTCCGCTTGGGATTGTCTCAAGATCTGACGTTGCGAGACGGGGCTGCTACTGTTGCCACAGCCCGCAAGCACGACGGGGATGAGAAAGAGTAATGCACGCATGATGTTGGGGCTTGGATGGGACCGGCGAATGCCGTGACGGAATTCACGCAACGGCGTCTATTAGCGCGGGACGGAGCGTAGCACAAGAGGAAATTGGGAAGGTGGAGGCCGGAGCAAAACCGGACAGGGACGGTTCAAAACCGCCACGGCACTAACGGGTCATGCGGTTTTGGCGGGAAATGATCAGAGTGGAGACCGCACCGCAGCCCAGCACGATTGCGAGCAGGATGAACCCGCAGTATTCCCGGGTGTCGATCTGGTCGGTGGGTTCCACGTACGCTTCGGTCGGGGATGGGGTATCCGCCGCCCATGGCAGTGGTTGTGTCAGGGCGTGGAAGACGAGCCTGCGTTTTTTGTTGCGGTAGTCGTTGCGGAATGTTTCCGCCTCGCGGACTAGCAGATCTATCCGTTCGTTGACAAAAAACTCGGAAGCCGGGCGAGCCTTGGGATCCCATTCGGGCCAGACTTTCATGGTCTCCACCTCGATGCGGGTCCCCGTGTTGGCAATCCGCCGGATGCGGGAGACCAGGTCTGCGGCCTCTTCCTTGTTCGATGCGCCGGCGGCGAGCAGGCGGCGCAGGCCCTCCTTGGCGAGTTCAAAGCGGTCGGCAGCCCTTTCGGACATGGGCGCATCGAGACGGCGCACGCGGTCGACGCGCCGTTGGAGGCGGAGGCGTTCGATTTCGAAGGGATTGCTCACCGCCTGGGTGACGATCATGGCTTCATAAGCATAACGCAGAGGCATGATGGCGGCTGGCACCGGCACGCCGCCGCGTTCGCGGATGTCACTGGCGTTTTGGAATAGTCCGCGGTTCATTTCGTGGTAGGGCACCAGTGCGCCGGCCAGCAGCATTTGGGGCACGAGCAACAGAGGCACCGAGGTCAGGGCGGCGCGCTCGGTTTTGACGATTGAGGAAACCACCAGGGCCATGGCGGTGCCGGTGCAGGCGGTGAGGGTCATCCACATCCAGTGATAGAACAACATGCCTTCGATTTCCAGAAAGTGGTTTCCAACAATCAGATAGGTGAAACACTGGACTGCCGCCACCAGACACAGAGCCGCGAATTTCGCCGCCACATAGGAGGCGGCACCCGGTTGGCAATTGCGCTCGCGACGCAGGATAGGGCGGTCCCGCAGCACTTCGGTGGCCGAGTTGGTGAGACCGAGAAACATCGCCACCGTGGTGCTGAGAAACAAATACGCCGGGATGTGCAGGGCGGAGGAGAATTCGTAAACTCCTTTTGGTGACGAGCGCAGGGTGATGGCGATCAAGCCAGCCAACAAGGGAGCTTCCAGGCAGGTGCTGTAGAGCGTCCCGCGGTTTCTGATTTTTGACAGGAGGGAGCGCAGGAAATGGGTTGCGAACACGGCGATCATCGCATGCAGACGCCGTTCGGGTTTGGGAGGCAAGGGGAGGCGTTCCTCTGCTTTGGACTCGCCGAGCCGGGAGATCGGACCGCCGCTGGACTGCAATGCGCGCATGAGGTCCGCGCTTTCGAAGCGTTCCTGCCAGAAGGACGACGGGAAACGCCGTGCCGCACCTGTGTTGGAGCCGCCGCCGATCACGCTGAGCGGGGTTTCCAGCACGTCGAAAACGAAATCCGCGGCCAGCGGGGATTTGCTGGTGATTGCCGGATGGGGGATGCCAAGTTCGTCACACGCGTCGCGGAAGTATCCGACCATTCCGGCGGGCGTGCCAAAGTAGGCGAGGCGCCCACCGCTGTCTAGCAGAAGCACCTTGTCGAACAATCGCAGCACCGGTGCGCCGGGACGCTGCAGCGTGGCGATGACGATTTTCTCACGTGCCAGTGAGCGCAGGGTTTCCGCGACGTGTTCGGAATCCTTGGATGACAAACCCGAGATGGGTTCATCAAACAGGAACACCTCCGCCCGGCTGCCCAGATCCAGACCCAAATTCAGGCGACTGCGCTCGCCGCTGGAAAGGATCTTGTCGCCGGGTGCGCCGACCTTGCGGCGTGCGATGGATTGCAGGCCGAGCTCGGCGAGCATGCTGTCCACCCGGCGTTCGTGTTCTGCGAGTGAAAGCGCCGGGCGGCGGATGGTCACGGCGTGGCGCAGGTGTTCGCGCACCGTGAGTTGTGGATTGAGAGCCTCCTCCTGTGGCATGTGGGCGATGAACGGCATCAGATGCTCGCAGCGTTCATACAAGGAAATGCCGTTGAGTTTCACCTTGCCGCGGGTGGGTTCCCGCTGGCCCGAGAGGACGGCTAACAGCGTGCTTTTTCCGCTGCCGCTGGGGCCGATGATACAGAGCATTTCGCCACGTTTCACCTCGAAGTTGATGTGATCCAGTGCCCGCGCATCCGGCCCGAAATCATGGATCAAATCCTCGACTTGCAGGGATTCTATGAGCGTCCGTTCCTCATCGAGAAAACCCTCGCTGAAACGGCAGCGCACCGCTTGGCTGCCCGACAAACGGATCAGCGAACCATCCTTCAAGGTGGCCGAGAGGCGCACCGCCACGCCATCCACCTGGATCGGACCGTTGCTCTCGCGGATCAGCAACTCGCCTTCCGCACGTTGCGCGTCATAGCGGATGAACAGCACCGATTTCGGGGAAAGCTTCGGACCTAACAGAAGATCGCCATGTGCCAGCGCGGCAGCGTCGTTGGAAACCAGGTATTCCTGGCGGTCGCCGGCGAGGCGGAAGCGTCTGGCTGATTGGTTGGCTTTGCGCCGGAGATCATTGATGGAAAGGCTGAAGCCGAACTCATCGCCCAGCCGTTCATGATTGCGGCAGATGACCACATCCCCTTTTTTCAGAGGTCCGCGGCTGCCCGCGTGGAGATCCGTGTCCTGCAAGGCCTCGACTTGCGCGTCCAATCCGAAGCGGATCCGCAGTGCGCTCTGGCGGGTGCGGGTTCGCTCGGCCGTGAGTCCGCTTGCTCCCTCTTCCAAGTAGATGACCGGGGCGTTGCCGGTGCGCTTCACGTCGAGGAAAAACATCAGGGCCTCGTAGCTCATCGTCCATCCAGGCACGACCAACAGTTGGCGCTCGCGCATCCGCAGAAAGGATCCACTGGCCACCGATCTGCCCCGGATCCATAACGGTGCGGACCCCGTGTTTCTAACCAGCATCACATCTCCGGCGCGGTAAACGCGGAACTCATGATCCACCGCCGCCGGTGGCAGCATGACATCCGCACCCTCCCTGCCGAAAATCAGGCGTTCGAATGGCAGTTCCTCGCTGCCAATGTGCCCCACATCCCCGCGCATTTCCCGCAGGATCGCCGTGCCAAACCCGGGCTGGCCCAAGCGACGCATGAAAACCTCGAATGTCGCCCGGTTGCGTTCCGAGCGGCCTGAGGCATCCACCAAGGTGAACAACTGCAGACCTATGGCCAGCTTGCCGGAATCATCGTAGCTGTTTTTCAACTCGACAGCCAGACTCTGCAAGGGTCGGGGATTTCTCACCGCACGTTGCAAGCGGTGTCCCAGCCACCCGTGGTCCACCTCGGGAAATGCGCTGCGCAGCATATCGAGAATCAAATCCGCCTCCAACGGGCTGAGTTCGCCATCCAAGGTGGCGAATGCCGCGAACGCGTCGATGAGCACCCCCACCTGGGCATCCGCGCCGGGGCGCAGGGCGCGCAGCCGAGCCACACCCGGAATGGTCCGCAACCAGCGCACCACACGCGTCTGCCCGAACGGGATATGGAGGTTTTTGAAGGGAACGGGTCGGTCCACGCGCTTGTTCTAGGCAGATGTGGCTCTCTCTCGCAAGAACCGCTCAAAAAAGGTTTTTCTTTTCCCTCTTTGCGGTTATAATCACTTGCTCTCGGAAGCTCGGCGGGTGTGATGACCGTGCCACACTGCCGCTGTCGTCCGGGTATGATCAAACCACCATGTCCGACTCACCGAATCCCACTCCTCCCCCGAATCCTCCGAACCGGCCATCCGGCGATGCCAGTGAGTTCAATTGGCGTTTGCTGGTTTTGCTGGGGATCGCTGCGGTCATCCTCGGTGTGGCGGTTTGGCAACCGATGAACAAATCGGTCAAAACCCTCAGCTATTCGCAGTTCCGGCAGATCTGGGACCAAGGCCGGGTCATCACCGATGAGCCGAACCGTCCGCTCAAGGTCATCACCAGCGACAGCGCTTATGACGCGACCATTTCCTGTTGGGTGGCTCCGGAAATGGTGGAACCCAAGGACCCGGAGAAGAAACGCGGCGACTTCCGGGTGCTCGTCCATCTCGACCTCCAGGGAGATCAAATCCGTGACATGCTCGGCGAGGACATCCGCATCCAGCAAATCGCCGCCACTGCCGAAACACCGATCGAGGGCGACGTGGAAACCCTTTCACTGGCCGAATTCCGCAAGGCGAATGCCAAGGGTGAGATCAAGACGAGCGATGCGGTCAATCCGCTGCGCATGCTGACCACTGCGGGATCCAGGGACGCCGTGATCGTCGGAACCCGCGAACGCTGCATTAATCTTGTCACCAAGAAGGATGCCGCCGGCAAACCGCTCGAACCCACCCAGATGGTCGTCACGGTTTCCATCCCCATTCTCGCCGACGACCTGAAGAAACTCGTGCAAACCAAAGCCGGTTATGACCGCACCACGGACTATCTGAAAAACGCGCTGTTCACATTCCTGCCATTTCTGCTAGTCATTGGCATTCTGTTTTTCCTGTTCCGCCAGCAGATGAAATCCGCCGGCCGCGGGGCGCTGTCGTTCGGCAAGAGCAAGGCGCGCTTGCTCACCATGGACCGCAACAAAGTGACCTTCAAGGATGTCGCGGGCATCCAGGAGGCCAAGGAAGAACTGTTTGAAATCGTGGATTTCCTGCGGGATCCCCGCAAGTTCCAGAAACTCGGCGGCTCTATCCCCAAGGGCGTGCTGATGGTAGGCGCCCCAGGCACCGGCAAGACCCTGTTGGCACGCGCCATCGCCGGCGAGGCGGATGTGCCGTTCTTCTCAATCTCCGGATCGGATTTTGTCGAAATGTTCGTGGGCGTCGGCGCGTCGCGTGTCCGCGACATGTTCGAACAAGGCAAAAAAAACGCGCCCTGCCTGATCTTCATCGATGAAATCGACGCCGTCGGCCGCCACCGCGGTCATGGCATGGGCGGCGGCCACGACGAACGCGAACAAACACTCAACCAATTGCTCGTCGAAATGGATGGCTTCGACACTCAGGAGGGCGTCATCATCATCGCCGCCACCAACCGCCCGGACGTGCTGGATCCCGCGCTGCTCCGCCCCGGCCGCTTCGACCGCCAAGTCACGATCAACCTGCCCGACGTCAATGGCCGCGAGGAAATCCTGCGTGTCCATGTTAGAAAAATCAAGCTCGCGGTGGGGACTGATCTATCAAAAATCGCCCGTGGCACGCCCGGCTTCTCGGGTGCGGAACTCGCCAATCTGGTCAACGAAGCCGCTTTGCTAGCAGCACGCCGCGGCCTGGGTGCCGTGACGCTCGACGAAATGGAGGAAGCCCGCGACAAAGTCCGCTGGGGCCGCGAACGCCGGAGTCTCGCAATGTCCGACAAGGAAAAAACCGGCACGGCGTGGCACGAAGCGGGTCACGCGTACCTCAACATGGTGCTGCCAGATACCCATCCGCTCCACAAGGTGACCATCATTCCGCGCGGTCCCTTCCTCGGCGCAACCATGTTTTTGCCCGAAGGCGATAAATACTCGACCCAGAAGAAAGAAGCTCTCGCCAGCCTCATCGTCACCATGGGCGGCCGCATCGCCGAAGGCTTCCATAGCAATGACGTATCTAACGGCGCATCCGGTGATATCCGCCAGGCCACCTCACTCGCCCGCCACATGGTTTGCGAATGGGGCATGAGCGAGCAACTCGGCATGGTCGAATACGGCGAAGGCGATGGCCCGGTTTTCCTCGCCCGCGAATTGGCCCGCCCGCGCAACTATTCGGATGACACCGCCCGCATGATAGATGCCGAAATCAAACGCCTCATCGATGAAGCCTACGCAACCGCTACCCAAGTGCTCAACAAGGGCCGCGATAAAGTGGAACTCATCGCCAAGGCGCTGCTGGAATTCGAAACCCTGGATGCCAGCCACCTGAGAGATATCATCGAGTCAGGTGAAATGAAAAATCCGCCGTCTGCTCCCAAACCACCGCCGGTGCCGGAAGAGTTCAAGAAGAAACCCGCCCCGAAATCCACCGAGGAAGACCTCCCCGAAGATGACGGACCGATCCCCGGTGCCGTGGGCGCACCCGCATGAGGTGAACACGATCTAACATGTGCTTCCCCGGGTGGTCCACTCCCGAGTTGGCGTGCTCTCGATGAGAGCGCCTACCGCGGATTTTTGAACAGAAGAAAACAGAGGCAACAGAGAGAAATTCAAAGGGTTGATGTCCCATCCTGCTTCCCAAAGCCGCAAATTCTGCCAGATTCCAGCCGTTAGAGAAAAATCCGCCGCTTTGAACTCAACCCACCCAGCACCCGCCAAATGGACCGGAAGGACCGCGAGTCTCCAGACTCGCCCGCCGATGCGTCGCAAAAGTCTCGCCCCGCACGCACCTCCCCTTTCTCCTCCCCTTGCCCCGCCGCCAGCCGGCTTGGCGCGCCGCGCCTTCAGCGCGAGCGGATCGTTTTCAAACAAACTCCATATGCGCTCGATCTTAAACAGAAAATCCCGAAACCGGTTCCAGGAATTGGGGGGCGCACGCTTCCAGCGTGCCTCCTGCCGCATCCTGCGGAAGGACCAGATGCTGGCGCAGCGCGGCAGCTTGCCCACTTAATCGACCTTCACCCGCGCCTGCGGAAACGGGTGGCAAAAGCATGGCTGCGCGGGTTCTAAGGATCCTGTGATGCGTCGCCGGGGTTCTTCAAAATTGCCATCGAGCAGCGATGGTTGATTCACAAGCAGGATGAGAGCACAGCGACCCGTCCAACGGTGGCGGCCTTGTCAAAGTCGAGGTCCTTGGCAAGCCACTTCTTTTTTTCTTTTTTTCGGTTGCACTTATCGCGCCGTGCGATAGCCTTCTCCCGACTGCTGTGTACGACTATTTTTGGTAGCTGGCCCGAACCGATATGAAGGAACCGGGGTCATTACCTGCTGGCCTATGTCACGCCCTATCAGGGAAGACAGAAAACCATCGGGCGACCCCACTTAATGAGTTTACGGAACGTGGCTCACAGCGCCAATGACGGCACAGCGGTCATTTTTTGTCTCAAAGAATCGCGGATCGCGCATTGGGGGGGGCATTCGGCATTTGCATGATGGATCTCATGCCCGCCAGTCATTTCATTCACTTCCCAATGGCATGTGACACTACCTGCCACATCTAATCCGCATTGCGATTAGGCGGTGCGATTCCTTGGAGGTGTTGCTGGAAGAAATCCCGAATGCGTTGCCAGCCGTAGGAACCGCCCGCCCCATGGCCGCCGCCGGGTATGACCAGCAGGTCAAATACTTTGTTGGCTTTGATGAGGGCATCGGCGAATCGCAGGGTGGACTCCGGCGGCACATTGCTGTCCAGTTCGCCGACGATCAGCATCAGATGTCCCTTCAGGCGGTGGGCATTGTCGATATTGGAACTTGCGGCGTACTGGGGGCCCACTGGATATCCCATCCATTGTTCATTCCACGACGCCTTGTCCATTCGGTTGTCGTGACAACCGGAGTTTGCCACGGCGGCCTTGTAGAATTCCGGATGGAACAACACCGCGCCGGCGGCATTCTGGCCGCCCGCCGAAGTGCCGTATACTCCCACCCGGGTCAAATCCATATAGGGGTATTTGCCGGCTGCCGCCTTCATCCAAAGTATGCGGTCGGGAAATCCTCCGTCCTTGAGATTGTGCCAACACACGTCGTGAAATGCCTTGGAACGTAGGGCTGTGCCCATGCCGTCGATCTTCACGACAATGAAACCAAGATCGTTGAGCGCGCCATAGCGTCTTCCAGTGCTGAACGATTTCGGCACATACGCGCTTTGCGGGCCGGCGTAGATTTCTTCAATGACAGGGTATTTCCTGCCGGGATCCAGATCCACCGGTCGGCAGATGATCCCCCAGATATCGGTCTTGCCGTCCCGCCCCTTGGCCACAAACACCTCCGGCGGCTGCCATCCGCTCCCGTCGAGTTCCGTGGTATCCGCTTTCTCCAGCAGACACATCAGCTTCCCATCGGCTACACGTCGCAGTTCGTGAACGGGAGCCATGTCCACGCGTGAATAGGTGTCAATCAGGTAACTCTTGTCGGGCGAGTATTGAATCTCGTGCTGGCCGTGGCCGTCGGTAAGCGCCACCAGTCCGGAGCCGTCGAAGTTGATGCGATAGAAATGCAGCAGGTACGGATCTTGTTCCGGATTCATGCCGCTGGCGCGGAACCATATCTGGCGTTTCTTTTCGTCGATCAGATCAACGGCACGAACGACGTACTGCCCCTTGGTAATCTGGTTGCTGATGACTCCCGCCTTGACATCGACGAGGTATAGGTGTCGCCATCCATCGCGTTCGGATGCATGGATGATCTCGTCTGTCTGGGAGAGCCAGGCAAGCTGTGGGACTTTGACGCTCTCCGCGTGTGCGGTCCAGATGAAAGTGTCGGTCTTTTCATCAATGATATGCTGCACGTCGCCCGTGTGTGTATCGACCCGGATGAGTCGGAACCGCTGATGGCCGCGGTCCATTTTCGGGAAGATGAACCGGCGGCCGTCTGTGGACCACCGCAAGTGGACAGCGCCAAAATCAATGATACCGACATCCGGCTTGAGTTGCTGCTTCGTCTGCGGGTTGAAAACATTCAATTCGTAGCACGGGAATTTGTCACCCGGCAAGGGATAGCTGCTGGTCAACAGTTTGGCGCGTCCTCCGCCGGTGGGCGATGACTCGATCCTGTAGACTTCCTTCGGTTCGCCAGGTGTGATGCGGAAGGCAACGAGCATCATTCCGTCGGGAGCCCATTGCAGTATCCCGTAACTTTGGTCTTTGGTGCCGTCATGGCTGAGTTGGATTTCCTCGCCGCCCTCTTTCGCATGCAGGAAGATGTTGTGGTCTTTAACAGCATACGTCCATTTGTCGCGTGAAGTCGGGGCTTGCGGCGCGCTGTCCTTCCCGTCCTGATGCGACGTCACCAGGGCATCCTTGTCGCCGGCGGGTTGCGATGGATTGGGCGCACGGCTTGAACCATTACGGTTTTCCCCGGTGGCGGCCGGCTTGTCGATCTTCTTCGTCTCATACGTTGCAAGATCACAACTCCAGGCGCTGTCGTGAGAGCGGAACTTTAATGTATTGTTAGCCGTGTCGAATTCCATCGTATCTATCGGCAGTCGCTCGGCGGAAATATCCATTACGCCTGCCTTGGTGAGCGCCTTCGCCAAACGATCATGGTCGAAAGCTGGCGCGCGAATGCCTTTGACGGCGTCCACGGCCACAAACTCCCGCATGCCGTCCCGCAGATCGTTGCGATACCAGAAGCGCGTGTTGTCTGCAAACCAATGGGGGGTTATCGTCATCTTGAAAACACGACCGTTGAGGCTGCGATCATTCTTGCGTTGCCCGGCTGCTGTCGCATGCGGCACAGCAAGGGCGGTTGCCACACATATTGCGAATATCCATCGTTCCGGGACAACACGTTTTCTCATACTGCTAGGGAATTGTTATTGAGGTTGGCGCGCATGGGTGAACTGCGCATTCGGGAATCGGAGGGCGGAAACTTCCATGGGAAAAATCCGTCGTGCGCGCAAAATAGCTGGCCGCACCGCCTGGCCAAGTTATTTCGCGGGAAAAAATCTGGCGCCGGCATCCTGCGTCTGGCGTCTTGCAGTCATGTGTCTATCCAGTGGCTTGGAAAATCCTGCGGTTCCGTGTGGTATTGAAGTGGCGATTTGATCGGCAGAGGCGGTTTGGCGTAGGAGATGATTGCAGGTTCGGGAAAAACCCGTAGGATGCCGGGGCATGGACGGGCGACGCTACGCAAACAAGCGCTGGAACAAGCACATTTCGTGGTTGGGCGCTGGATTTCTGCTGTTGGTTGGCGGCGGGATCGGGCTTTGTTTCACGGGTTTTCCGGGCAAGGTGAAACGCGGGCTCAGGGAGATTTTCGCGCCGAAGTCAGTGGTGGTCGCCCCGGATGAGGACGCCATCCGGCGCAAGATCGAGGCACAACTCCGGTCCGCAATGGAACAGGAACTCGCACGCCAAGTCGCGGCATTGAAAAAAGCCGCCGCCGAAAAGGCCGCGCAACAAGCGGCCGCGGCGGAGGCGGCCGCACGCGCGGCTCCCGTTGTTACGGCGGAAGTGGGATCGGTCACGGATGTGCGGAAACTGCGCTCGGGCATTCCCTTCAAGACCGAAGTGAAAATGGAAAAAGGCAAAACCGCCTCGCTCGAACGGGTGGACGACGCCAGTTATACCGCGTTCTATCAACTCACGCTGCGCCTGCCCACGCCCGCCAGGACGATGGCGGAATTGGAGGGATCGAATCCTGATCTATCCAAAATGCTGCCCGGACTGGCCGCCTTGATCGGCAAAGCCGAGGTTTCCGGCTGGTTCGCCAAGCTTTACGCGGACAAGGCCGCGCGGGTGCGGCGCGACGCGAACACGCTCAACGAATTGCTCACCAAACACAATGTATATGATTGCGAGACCATTCTGCAATTCCGCACTGCCGATGGTCGTCCGGTGTTTTTCCTGCAAGCGGAAATGGACGTGGTGTCCGATGGCTCGGATGGCGACCGCCTCGCGGTGATGCCCGATGCCATCGTTAATTCCAGCAATTACCAGCCCTATACGAGTTATGGCTGGCCGAAAAAATCCCAGACCGTCAACCCCATGATCGCCGGCTGGGAGAAACGCCTGGCGGCAGGCGAGAAGGAACTCGCGGACAAGTCCACAACCACCGAGCGGAAATCCTGGCTTAAAGCCCGCATCGCCTTCCTGAAACGCGGCATCGCGGATCTCAAAAGCCGCAGCTTCCTCATCGCCGAATACGATCCCTTCATTGTGATCCCGGTGGATATCCTCTCTTCCAACGACCCCTACGCCCCGAAAACCGGCGATTTCGCGGTGGTCATCTACGGCACGAAACTCTATCCGGCGATTGTCGGCGACGGCGGACCCGTCTTCAAGGTCGGCGAGGCGTCGCTGCGCATGGCCCGCGAACTCAACCCCAAAGCCACCCCCCTCAGCCGCCCGGTTTCGGATCTCAAGGTGAGTTATCTGATATTTCCGGGTTCCCATGATGCCGATCGCGGCCCGCCCGACTACGAGAAATGGCGGCAACGGTGCCACGAATTGTTAGGCACAATCGGCGGCTTGGGCGAGGGGTTCCAACTCCATCTCTGGCAGGACCTGCTGCCCAAACCCGTGCCCCCCACCCCGGCTCCTCCTCCCGCAGTGACTCCGCCCACAGCGACTCCTCCCGCTGTGACTCCGCCCGAAGGCGGCGCGCCTACCACTGCCCCAACGCCCCCGCCACCCTAGAGTCCTTGAAACCGAGAATGTGTTGTCGTTAGGTCAAATTCTTGCGTCTTGCGTCTTGTTGTCTTGGGTCTTGTTGTCTTGGGTCTGAGGCGCAGCCTCGCTAGAAGTCATTATTGCACCAGAACAGCCTTGAACGATGAATGGCGAGCAACTACAATCCCGTCCGACATTGAAACGATGAGCACAGAACCAACAACCACGCGCCGTCGCTTCCTCCAGAGCGCCTCTGCTCTGGCCGCCACTCCCTACCTGATTTCCACGGCCGCGCCTGGCCGGGAGGAAAGGCCTTCGCCAGTGCATTCAATCACCAACTCAACCAGTCAAACAAAAATGAAAATTGGATTCCATACCGACGCCTTCAACTCCGCCTATTGGTCCTTCGAGAAATGCCTCGAATGGGCCAAGAAGAACGACGTTCACTACATCGAGTGCGGCCTCATTGACGGGGTGAGCTGGATTCACGGCCTTGGCTACCAGCCGCACGTCGCGCTCTACGAAGACCCCGCGCTGCTCCGCAAGAAAATGGACAAGTACGGCGTGCAGTTCTCGCAGGTCGATGCCGCGTATCCGCTCTCGCAGGAGGACGGCCCGTTGCGCGGCGTGCCCTACGTGATGAAGTCCATCGCCTGGGCCGCGCAGGTCGGCTGCCCGTGCGTGGACACCACCGACGGCCTGCACGCGCCGGAAGGCCTTCAGGACAAGGAGGCGATGGCCATGATGAAACGCAGCTACCAGCAAATCCTGAAAGTAGCCGAGGCGCACAAGATCATCGTGAACATCGAGCCGCACGGCTACTTCACCACCAAGCCCGACATGATGGCCGAGATGCAGGCGTTCAGCGACAGCCCGTATCTGCGCATGAACATGGACACGGGCAACACCTACATCGCCGGCCAGGATCCGGTGCAGTTCCTCAAGAGGTTTCTCCCGCGCGTCAGCCACGTCCACGTGAAGGACGTCTCCGAATCACTGGCGAAGGCCGTGCGCGGCGGCATGACCGGCATCGCCGTGAGCCATTGCTCGCTCGGCGAAGGCGTCAATGCGGACAACATCAAACAATGCCTCGGCATCCTGCGCGACGCTGGCTACCAAGGAGTCCTCAGCATGGAATGTGAAGGTGGCAGCGGCCCGATGATCGAGAAAGCCCTCGCCTGGCTGCGCAAGACGCTGAAGGAACTGGGAATCAATGAAGAGAAGTAGCCGCAGCCCCAAACCACCGCATCCACTCCCCAACAAAATCAATCCATGAACGAACAACAGACTCCCTCCGTAACCCGTCGTGACTATTGAGGAGAACTTCCTTCGCGCGCCCTACGGTGTCGTGCCGGGGAAGACGAAGCTAATCTGAAACCATGAACCGGCTTGGTCTAGCGGCGTCACGGCAGAGTGTCGCCATTTTGAAGAACGGAAGTTTGCGGCGCTCTGCCGAGTTGCCGCTACACCTCTGGTTGTCTCTCCTTGCCGCAGCTTTGCTGCTGCTTCCGGGCCATGCGGAAACCGTCAAGCCCACTCCGAAATTCTACGCCTACTGTGTGGAAGTGGGCGTGCCGGGAGTGAAGCCCCGCCCGCTGCATGAGCAGGCAAAGCTGCTGCGCGATTTGGGCTACGACGGCACCGGTTTCGAGTTCTGGCCGGACGACAAACTGGACGCGAACTTCAAGCTGCTCGACGATGCTGGCCTGCAACTTTTCATGTTCTGGACTTCGGTGAACGTGAACCAAGCCAAGGCGCAGGCGTTCAAACCGCAGTTGCTCCAATCCATCCGCAAACTCAAGGGCCGACCGGTGACGGTGTGCGTCCTGTTGCAGGGATTGAAGCCCGGTGATCCGCAAGGCATGGAACCGGCGGTCAAGGCGCTGCGCGAACTGGGCGATGCCGCCACCGAGGCCGGCGTGCGCATTTCAATCTACAACCATGTCAATGACTGGGCCGAGAGCCTGCCGTCTATTCTGGAAGTGGTGAAGAAGGCGAACCATACGCAAGTAGGCTTCAACTTCAACCTCTGCCACTGGATGAAAGTGGATGGCGCACGCGACTGGCGGCCGTTGCTGCGCGAAAACGCGGCCAGACTTTTCTGTGTCACGATCAACGGCGCCACCGTCGGCGCGAAGGATTGGACCGACGGCCTGATCCGCCCGCTGGACGAAGGCGACTTCGACAACCGCCCGCTGCTGACGCTCCTCGACGAGATCGGCTATCGCGGACCCATCGGCCTGATGTGCTACGGCGTTCCGGGCGATGCCCGCGATCACTTGGCTCGCTCGATGAAGGTCTGGCGACAGCTTCATTCAATGTCACCGGCACCCAAGTAGATCGTCCTCGTGCCAAAAGAATTCTGCCAAAAGAATTCTTGGCAAAACGCTCCGGAAATCCATGTTGCTGGCTCAATAAACCATTGATCAGACAAATAATCAGGAATCCAGTTGCGCTTGCGTGTTTTGCACCGGACCGCGAGTCTCCAGACTCGCCGCCAATGATCCGCCGCCGTCCTCTTCAGGTGGCGCGCTACCGCCGGGAGCGCACGCCCATGCGCTGCGCAAGTATCGCCCGAATCAGGCCCATCCGACGCTCCTTGGCATTGGGCAAAATGATGCTGCGGTAAAATCATGGATTCTAACATAAGGAGGCACCACATTCCTGTGGTGCGTGAGGCGGAGGGGAACATGGTCAGTGCCTTGATCATGTTCCACATTTTATGCATTTCCGATCCCCCTCTGGGTCGCGGCGCGACTGCATGATGGTAGCCGTGGGTTTCAACCCACGGATTGCGGCATCCAGTATGCAACCGGCGTCGCGGAGCGACGCTTGAAACCGGACATGACCCGTCTGTTCAAACCATCGAGATATTGGACGCGTGGGGATTGGGGGGTAATGAGGATTTTCAACAGAAGGACGCGAAGCTCGCGAAGGAAGAGCTGCCTGCGTGTTGTATAATCCTTCGCGTC
This sequence comes from Akkermansiaceae bacterium, assembly GCA_903888515.1. GTDB lineage: Bacteria > Verrucomicrobiota > Verrucomicrobiia > Verrucomicrobiales > Akkermansiaceae > Luteolibacter. The sequence goes on from CAISTY010000081.1 coordinate 21,327, forward strand.
CTTTGCGGGCTTCTGTTCAAACCATCGAGATATTGGACGCGTGGGGATTGGGGGGTAATGAGGATTTTCAACAGAAGGACGCGAAGCTCGCGAAGGAAGAGCTGCTTGCGTGTTGTATCATCCTTCGCGTCCTTTGCAGGCTTCTGTTCAAACCATGGAGATATTGGACGCGTGGGGATTGGGGAGGAATGAGGATTTTCAACAGAAGGACGCGAAGCTCGCGAAGGAAGAGATGCTTGCATGTTGTATAATCCTTCGCGTCCTTTGCGGGCTTCTGTTCAAACCATCGAGATATTGGACGCGTGGGGATTGGGGAGGAATGAGGATTTTTAACAGAAGGACGCGAAGCTCGCGAAGGAAGAGATGCTTGCATGTTGTATAATCCTTCGCGTCCTTTGCGGGCTTCTGTTCAAACCATCGAGATATTGGACGCGTGGGCAGGATCATTTGTGAGACAAACTATCAGGAATCCAGTTGCGGATGCGTGTCTCA
>CAISTY010000082.1 GCA_903888515.1 Akkermansiaceae bacterium
CACCTGTTCCGCGTCGGGCGGGTCGGCGGGATGGCCGGCCACATTGATATCCAGCAGGCCGGATGTGTCATAGAGGTTATACGCATAGCGGCCGATCACGAACTTCGGGTTGGCCACGCCGGCGGTGTCTTTTTGTTTGAGCTCGGCACTGAAGGAAAGCGGGTTGTCGCCATTGCGCGAAACATAAATCCAGGTCGGCGCGTTGGTGTCGGTGAAGGCTGCGCTGGAGGCGAGAAACTGCGGCTGGTTCCACTCGCTGGCCGGAATCGGGTCAGGCCCGGTGGCCACCGATGAGGCCCGCGCTGGCGGCGCGCTCTTCCACGTGTGGAACGGCTTGTCCGACTGGCTTTGCTTGATCAATACCCCCCCCCCGGGCGCATCGGCACCCAGAGACGGCGTCACCCGCAGCCCGCTGCGGTCCTTGGTGAGGTCATACTGGCGGTAGGTTGACCCGTCCGCCAGTTTGTGGACCACCACGGCAGCCGAGCCTTTTTCCATTTCATCATTGAGGTCCACGATCATCGTGTTGAACGCCGCCTGTGCGAGCATTTCGGCCTTCCGGGATTCGGCTTCGAGGTGGTTCGTCTGGCGGTTGAGGGTCACAATCACCAGCAGTGAAACGGCGAGCACGGCCAGCAGGCCGAGCAGGCTGATCACCACCACCAGGGACATGCCCGGCGATCGATGGCGGTTTCTGTCATGGTTGCTAAGATATATATTCATGCCAATGGATGCTTACTTTGTTCCGGGGCCGACGGGTGGAGTGAGGCGGATGCGCAGCGCCTCGCTACGGACGCGCAGGAAATCGATGATTTTGGCGGGCGGTATCAGGCGTTCTCCGGTCGGTTGGGTGAAGTGATAGCGGCGCAGGACCATGCCGTCATTGTATTCAATGGGCAGTTGGGTGGCGGCGTCCAGGTAGGCGATCACCTCCGAGACTTTGGGTTTGAAGACCTTGCTGGGCGTGGCCTTGGGATCGTCGCGTTTGATAAAAGCCATGATTTGGGCCTGGTCGCCCGACAAGCGTTTATTGTCGAACGGGACGCTGAAGACAAACGCCGGTTTGCCCTTGTAGGTCTTCATCCCCCGGTAGAGTGACATGTCCACCCAGGCCAATTCCGGGAAGTCCGCCTGGCTCAACTCCCTGCCAAGGGACGACTCGCTGCCGACGATGTAGAACCCGCGGTGGCCGGCGCGTTCGCCCACGTGGCTGCCCATCACGATCCACTCCTCATCGGTATCGCCATCGCTCCAGCGGGTTTGCAGGCGGTAGGTTTTGGTTACGGCGTCCTTTGAATACTGGACCGAACTCACTGTGCGCTGTTGGCTGGCGATTTCAGCAAAACCCGCCGGTAACCGATCTTCGCCGAGTTTCTCGATGGAGGAGAAATCCGAGGTCATGCGCACCGTCCATTCCGCGCGTGCCGGAGCAGCGGCGACCAAGGGCATGCGGGGCACCGGTTGGCCGGCCTTGGCGGTCGCAGCGGGCTTGGCGGCTAAGGGATCCGCCGGTGTCTCCTGGGCGCTGGCGGAACCGACTGCTAACAGAAGCAGCAGCAAGGCAAGGAGGCGGGAATGCAGGGTGGCGTGTTTCATGTAGCTGGGAGCGTGTTCGTTAGAGGGATTTATAGGTCCTATAGGTCCTATAGGTCTTATAGGTCTTATAGGTCTAATGGGTCTTATGGGTCTAATGGGGTCAACGTTTCACCGGTTCCCATTGCACTTCGAGCAACTTGCCGGTGATGCGATCAATGGCGAAATGGATCCAGTAACGGCGTTCGGCGGAACTTTGGAATTGCTTCAGGTCGGTGGCGGTGGGAGGAAGCTGGCCGCTCTGCACCAACAAATCCAGCGTGAAATTCCAAGCCCGGCAGGTGGTGCCGTCGGCGAGGGCGCGGGTCACCGCCTCGCGGCGCGCCATGATCGACCGATCCTCGGCCTTAGCGAAAGTGTTAGACAGGGTGGTGATCAGGCTGGTGGCAGGCGCGCTGGTGCCCGACGGACGGGAGACCAGTTCCGATTTGGAGAGGAGCGGGCCGCCGGTGGTCCCCGTCCTGCGGATGGAATTGACGAGCAGGTTGGCCAGCGACTTGGCATCCGTCGCGTTGATATAACTCCCCGTGTCGCGCGCGGTGCCGCTGATGAGGGCCGCGATCACCTCGGGTCCGGCAGCATTCACGTTGACGCGGCCCGCGACCACCTGGGCCGGGCGCTTGAGCAATTCCGCGGCGGTGAGGTTTTCCTCTTCGGGGTTCTCATAGAGGCAGAACACCTCTAACAGCCCGGCATCCGGCGACACCGCGCTGAGGAAGTCGATATCGCGCCACGGCGTGCCGCGGAACGCATACGCGAGTTCACCCACCGAGCGGAACGGCCGGTTGAGGATGAGCGGGCGGCCGGCGGTGGATTCTGCGACTGAAAGCGCGCCGGTATTGCTGATGGCGTAGCGGGTGGACATCGGGTTGCCGAGGGCCGTGCTGTTGTATTCGTTGAGCGCCGCCACGCCGGGCCGCAGCACGTCATCGGGATCCTTGTAGCAGAAGGTCAACGGTTCGGCCCAGGCGACGTCGTTGTTTTCCGCCACGGCCGCCGGGTTGTAGGCAACACCCCAACTGATACCTCCGGTGATATTCCAACCGGTATTGTCCGCCGGACCGCTCCAGCCCGGCGTGACGACATCGGTGCGCTGTTTGCCGTAGGCCAGGGCGCAACCCTCCCGCCATGTCGCCGAAAGCGGGAAGGCCGACCAATCGACGCTTGAAACGCCGCTGAAAAGTATGGTGGCCAAGCCGCCGAAGCGTGCGGTGCGGGGATCTATCAGATAAGAGCACCAGATGTGGGATTCGGTCTGCCAATCAGGTTCCCGGCAAACGTAGAGTCTGACCCAGTTGCTCTGGTAGCTGAACTCGCCGCGGTGATAGGGTCTCCAGGTGCCATCGGGTGCCAGGTATTGCAGCATGACCTCGATCGGATCCCCGCGGAAATAGCTGACCCCCAGCCTGCACCCGCTGTGGGCCCGAGGATCGTTTTCGATGCGTGCGGTCAATGCGTAGCCGAGCAGGAAGCCGGCGACCTTGGAGAACGAGTTGGGAAGTCCGCCCCAGCGGAGATCCGCGTTGCGCACCGGGATGAGTGGCACATTGCCACCAATCGAGTAGCCCGCGATCGCGCCGTGCTCGGGTGAATGCACGGTCTGGGGTTCGCGGAAAGCGGTGGAATCCTTGGGCACATCGAGTTCGATATACTCGGTGCCCTTGAAGGTCTTGGGGAAAAGTTCCGGATGGGTGACCCGGTAGTTAGGCGCGCCCCAGTAAGTATAGTCGCCCGCCACCAGACGGGAATCCCGATTCCAACTGGGTGGATTGCCCATGCCGGGGACATTCCATCCGCCGACCATCCAGTACACCGAACCGCCGCCAGTGACATCCACATGTTGCGGAGCAATCCGGAACTTGGTCGGACCGTCGAAGTTTTTCACCACCTGGTGGGGCCTCCACAGCATCGGCTGCAGGACCATCGAATCTTCGTAGGCTTCGGTGGGGGCCACCGAGCCGTCCTCATTATAATATACCTTCACGCCTGGCAGCACATTGCCGCGGTAGGGGATCGCCGCGGCGCGGCAAAGGTAGGGCACGTCCTCCTTGCCGAAGGCATAATAAGGCCGGACCGGACCGGGCAGCATGATGCCTGTCGGGTAACTGTCCGCGTCGTATTGGTCGATGATGCAGGCGCCGAGTTCGAGGATATTGAGGTTGACCGAAGCGTCCACCCCGCCGAGCTGATGCATCGAAAGCTTCAGATCGAGATCGTCCCAACCCCTACCGGCGAATTGCCGTCCGAGGCTGCCGCACAGAACGGTGGCACGGAGGATTTCGAAGAAATCCGGATCCCGGTCGGCGGGCACATCCTGCAGGGTGTGGAGGTCGCCGTTAGAACGGGCATGAATGTATTTCCAGTAGGTGCCCTGCCATTCCAGGCCGAAGAATCGCTTCGCTTTTTCCGCATTGACGGGGGTGGAGGTGGTGGGGGTGGCGACCCATTTCAGGCGCTCTAACGGAAAGCGGCGCGGCAGCATCTGGCGTTCGCGTTTGGGGTCGTAGGCGGTGAGGTCCGGGTTGACGGTTAGATCGGCACCGAAGG
>CAISTY010000083.1 GCA_903888515.1 Akkermansiaceae bacterium
AAAGACGGCAAGCTGGTCAGTTGGGAGATCCAACCTGCCTCGCGGAAAAAAGACGTGACGGTTTGTCAGCCTCAATCAGCAACCTGCCAAAAAACACCACCAGCCAATCAAGACCGATGAAACAGCTCATCCTCGGGTACACAGGATAACCTCCGTTCCATTTGGCCGCGTCCTTGCGAACGGAGCCACGGCGGTCAAACGCCGCTCCAACCGAAACCCGGCGCTACTCCGCCGGAGCTGGCTTGGGCTGTGCCTTGTCCCACTCGGCCTGACTGACCTGCTTCACCTGGTGCAGGAAGACGAACATGCCCTTTTTGTTGCCCATGACCACGTCGGGGCGTGAATCGCCGTTCAGGTCAGTCGGCGCAACCTGCGTGCCGACGCCCGAATTGTCGTCGATGAGGTGGGGGACGTATTCCACACTGCCGCCCGCGCCGCGTACGAGGCGGAACCAATACAGTACCGCAGCCGCGTTGGATTCCGGATCGCCCGCCGGCCCATGGGCCCAGAAGCGTTTGCCAGTGAGAATGTCGAGCGCGCCGTCTCCGTCCATGTCCACCAACTCAATGGCGTGCGGTTGGGTGAACTTGACACCATATTTGTTCTCCTTCGGCTCCTTGCCCATGATCAGGTGCTGCTTGAAGGTGACCGCCCCGCCCTCTTTCTGTTGCTCCCACCAAACGAGGCCGTAGCCGTGCGGATTGAGGGTGGTGATGATGTCATTCAATCCGTCGCCATTCACATCGTAGGCGTGCATCTGCGCGGCGCCACTGTCCGGAGCGAAGGGGAACTTGTGGAACTTCCATTCCGTGCTTCCGGCCTGCGTGGCGGGCTGTTCCCACCAACCTTCGGCTTCGAGCAGATCCGAGCGACCGTCGCCATTCACGTCGCCAAAACCGACGCCGTGGGTGTACTTGTGATACTTGCCCTTCGGGGAGACCGGATGGAACTGCCAGGGCTGGAAGGGGGCGTTCCAGTCCGGCTCGATGTAACCCATGAAGCCGCCGCTGTTGCAGATGATCTCCGGCTTGCCGTCGCCCGTGATGTCACCCCACATGGGAGATTCGTTATCCACCACGTTGAAGACCTTGTGCTTTTTCCAGTGCTCGGAGCCGCCCTCGCCGGACTTCCCTTTCGGGTTCTGGTAGATCCACGCCTCGGTGCCGGGCAGGCCAAAGACCATGATGTCATCCCAGCCGTCCTTGTTGAAGTCATGAGCGAACGTGAAGAACGCGTCGGAATAGGCATTGTTCTTGCCCAAGCCGCCTTCGTAGCCCGCGACGGTGGCCTCGGTGCCGTCCGCCTTCTTGAGCTTGAAGGTCTGCGTGGCCGGACGGAACTCGTGGCGCGCCTTGAAGTCCGGCCCTTCCCACCAACAGGGCCCATAGACCACATCCTGTTTGCCGTCCTTGTTGAAGTCGCCGTAGTAGGCACCCTCGCCCCAAAACTCGTCGGTCAACTGGATCTTCCGGAACGTGTGGAGCGTGGGTTGCGCGGCTTGAACCAGCAGGCCCGCCCCCAGACACACCACGACGGCAACAATGGATTTCTTCATGGCGAAGTCGTGGCTTGCCGACCGGGGACGGTCAAGCGAATTGACTCGGATTGACGCGGGACCTCGGGACTGTCGCAATGTATCCGGGGTGAAGGTATTGCACTCGGAAGTCGGCATGGGTTCGGACTGGCATTGGTGAACGGTTAAGCCTCCAATCCAAAGTCCGAACTCGGCGAGCCGAACAACCCCCATTTCCCCGTCCGCCGGTCCGGCTCTTGCAACGGCCTTCACGTCAAAAGCAATTTCCTGGAGCCATAAGTTCCCCCTTGTCATCCCCGTTTCCTGTGCGAGTTTCCGCCGATGTCCAACTTCAGCAAAAAATAAAACTCGTCTGGCGCGATCTCTCCGCATCGACCGATCAACAAGCCGCCGACGTGCTGGAGTTTCTATCAAAAAATCCCTGAGCCATCGCTCTCCCGTCAATCCTCCGCCGCCCGGCTCGCCTTGCGCAGATAACCCCCATTTCCCCGCCCTCCGGTCCGGCCACCGGCTCTTGCAACGGCCTTCACCCCGAAAGCAATTTCCTAGCAATATCAGTGAATACAGATTACGCAAATACCGACCCAGACCACTCGCCAATTCTCGCGCAAGTCAGGACGACCGTTCTGGCGACTGCACTCCTGTTGCCCGGTGTGCTGACTACTTGCGGTGCCCAGGCTGCAGAGCAACAGGCGGTCCCCGACAAGAACGGCGACCCCGTTGCAGCTTACAATGCCGTGATCAGGAGCCAGGACAAAGTCGTGTTCGGCAAGTCCGCCTTGGCTTTGCGGCGTTGGTTCGAGGTTTCCGATCCGCACCGTCCCACCTTCCACACGATGGGTCCAGTCGGGTTCACCTTCGACGTCAATGGGCCAGTCTATCACCAAGGGAAGTATCACCTCTTCTACCTCAACGGCGCGCAGGCGGTCGGCTGCCATCGAGGTCATCTGGTCAGCGCCGATCTCGTTCACTGGACCGACTGGCCGGTGGCGATGTGGCCGGACAGCCCTTGGGATCGGGAGGCGGTGTTTTCCGGGAACCTCGTGATCGACGATCAAGGAATTCCCACGTTCATCTACACGGGAAACGCCTCGCACCAGACGGCGAAGGGGGTCCTGGCGCGCAGCCATGATGGTATGTTGAGCTGGCAGAAAAAGCTCGTGATGGACCAACCGCCCTATCCAGGAACGCCCGTCCACTGGGACGGTCAGATTTGGAAGGACCGCGGCCTTTGGCACCAACTGTGTGGTGGGACATCGACGGATGGCGGCGCGGCGGTGTTGTGGACCTCGCCCGACTTGGAGCACTGGACCTATCGCACTCGCATCTACTCGACCGCCAAGTACGGCGGTTTTTGGGAGTTGCCGTATCTGCTCCCCTTCGGCGACAAGGACGTGTTGATCATCGGTGTCAGCCCAGTGCGTTACTGGGTGGGCCGGTACGACCGGAACGCGTTGGCGTTCACCCCGGACCGGCCGGAGGCGGAGATTCTCGATGTCTCCAAGCATTACTATGCGCCGAACCCCCACCTGGTCGACCACCAGGGGCCGGGGGGAGCGCAGCGACGCTTGATGTTCGGCTGGGTCCGGGGCGGCAAGAGCCCAACCAGCGGCGTGCCCTATTGGGACGGAAACCACTCGCTCCCGCGCGTCCTGACTCTCGAAAACGGGAAGCTGATCCAGAACCCAGTTCCCGAACTACAGGCGCTCAGGCACGACCATGTGCAGGTCACTGACCGCTGGATCACCACCCCGGCGCCAAGGCTGCTGGGCGATCTCACGGGCAATGCCCTCGAGATTATCGCCGTGTTCGATCCGAAGGACGCCACGGCCCGCCGGTTTGGCATCAAGGTGAGGGCCTCTGAAGATGGCAAGGAACAAGCCACCATCTACTACGAACCGTCGTCAGGCCGTTTCGGGGTGTCGGGCGCGGTGGTGGACAGAGAGATCGGCGACAAGGCCGAATTCCCGTTAGGCCAGCCGATTCGGCTGCACGTCTTTCTCGACCGCTCCGTCCTGGAAGTGTTCGCCGCCGGTCGGGTGATTACCCGACGCACCTACGCCAATCCGGCCAATCAGGGAGTGGACGTGTTCAGCGAGGGCGGCAACGTGAACCTCAAGTCGTTCGACCTCTGGCGCATGAAGAGCATCTGGGCACCTGATTCACAGACCAGCAACGAATAACTTCATGAAGAACCCCCATTTCCCCGCCCTCCGGTCCGGCCACCGGCTCTTCCAACGGCCTTCACCTGGAAAGCAATTTTCTATCAGTTAGGATATTCTCCTTTGCGTTCACATACGGAAGGAACTCTAATCGCACAGTTTTCACCGAACGACCAGAAATGAGGAACACGAAATGAACACGAATGAGAGAATCACCGGCAGAGTATTCATGATTGCGGCAATGGCTCTATTGCTTGTTGTACAAACAAGCCAAGCGAAAGAGCCGTCACCCGTTGCGACAAAGGATACCGTTCAAGGCGAATATCTCGGCACCGACGCCGAGGGTAAGCAGTACGGTGCCCAAGCCGTTTTGCGGTCGTCGGAGTATGACACACACTACGACGTTCTCATGTTTCAAGGCGGCCTGCCGGGGGACGGCTGGAAGGAAGGAAGGCCGAAGTTATACTTGAAAATGCAAGACGAGTACAATCAGAAACTCGGGCTCTATGGCGTCGATGAATTCAAAACGGCCATCCATTACTGCGGACAATACGAGAAAAGCGAAGGGAAACCCGCTCAGTTGAAGTTCGTACACGGCCGCGAGTTCATCCCGAAGGGACTCGAACTCAAACGGGTGGAACGCCCGAACCCGACGTTCCTCATGGAGCCCTCGCAGGACGTCGTGCTCACTTATACAGAGGTGCGTCCGCAGTTCGATATTTTCGCGAGGAAGAAGTACCTCATCATGGATTCCCGCATTATCGAGAAGACCGACAACGCCAAGCTCACCTTGGGTGATCCGATCAAGGATCCGCGCAACCCGCTCTTCGCCGAAGACAAGCTGTGGGAACCGTACATTTCGAACATCTATGGCAGTCTGATCTTCGATGAAGAAGAGCAACGCTACAAACTTTGGTACAATGGTTTTGTGGTCAGTAAATTGGAAAACCAGACCCCGCTCGATCAACGCGCCCGCGTCAAGTGGCACGAAAGCGAGCGCCAGGGCGGGGTCTGCTATGCGACCTCGCAAGACGGCATCAAGTGGGAGAAGCCCGAACTCGGCATCGTCGAACTCTACGGCACAAAAAAGAACAACGTCGTCCTGATGGCTCCCCACGGCACCACGGTCATCAAGGACCCGCGCGACCCCGACCCGAACAAACGCTACAAAGCAATTCTTCCGCAAGAAGGAAGAGCCTGGTTCTCGTCCGACGGCATCCACGATTGGAAGGAGTTTCGAACAGACGTGCCGGATCGTAGCGATACGCGTCAATCGGTCTTCTGGGACGATGACTGGGACCGGTTTGTGATGTACACCCGCGCGTGGTCGAAAAAAAGCCTCGCCGGCAAACGATATGGTAGTTATGGATACCGCCTTGCCTCGCGCACCACGAGTCGCGATTTCATCCATTGGCCCAGGGCTACCGTGGTGCTCGAGGGCCCCGATCTCGATCGCGAAACCCACGACTTCACCGTCTTCAAGACCGGCGGCATTTACGTCGGTATGGTGGGCATGTTCGATACTCTCAACGATCGTCAATACGTCGAGTTGGCTTGGAGTCCCGACGGCTTGAAGTGGGAATGGATCGAAGTAGGACAACGCTTTATCGCCAATAGCCGCACCGTGGGCGCCTACGACTGGGGTTGCATATTCCCGTGTGACCCCATGGTGAAGAAAGACGGCACCATCGAACTCTATTACGGCTCGAATAACGGCCGATTCTTCGGTTGGCGAGACGCCTTCTTCTGCCGCGCGACGCTTCGCCCCGATGGTTGGGCCGGACTCGAACAAATCGCCGCCGGCGCCCACAGTCGACATGCGACGGTCATGACCAAACCGATTACCGTTGTCGGAAACAAACTGGGCATCAATGCCGATGTCCATGCCTCGGGCGGATTCGTCGAGATCGAAGTTTGCGACCCGCAAGGCAACCCTATCGGCACCAGCGAATACGTGACGCGAACGGCCAAAAATGCCATCGTCAAATGGCAGGATTCCAAAGGTTTCGATCTGGCGAAGTATCAGGGCAAGCAGGTCAGACTTCACTTCAAACTGCAGGAGGCCAAACTGTTCTCCTTCTACTTCGAGGATTGATAGAAGAATCATGATCTCTGGGGTCCGCGCATTGCAAAAATTCAACCAGTTCATTGACTCTTATCTCCAGTTTTCGATCACGCTTCACGCCGCACACCAGGCGGCTCACTGTGCCAAAATGCCCCATGTGCAGCCGTGTGGCAATCCATTCGCACCTTCCAACTCCGCCACCAACTCGACATCAAAAGCCGCGTCACCTATTCAGTTAGACTCAAAACAGAAACGACGAATGCCGTCCAATAAAGCCAGGGGGCATGACCATGCCAAATCGCGGGTCATGCCCCCTGCAACGTCATGGGCGCGGCATTTTGAGTCCTCTGCCATGCGTCAAAAAAATCCCGGGGTCCGGGGCAACGCCACGCCCGGAGGGCGTTCGTCAACTTCATTTTCGGCGGAGAAAATGACACCCCGCATGGTCCGAGAGGAACGAGGACAAAGCCCCATGGCGTCTGACAACTTCCGGCGTCGTCATCATCAAACGCCGAAACTACGATGATAGCGGACCTGAAACCCGATCAGAGCGTGGCAATCTAGCAAAATAGCGACGATGTCAATTTGCGAATCTCATACGATATCAATTCGGCCCGCAACAGATAGCCGAGATTCTGCTCGGATTTCGTCTTTTGCTATGGGTCGGCACGCCAACGCGATTGATTGGCGCGCGGATTCATTTCTGCACATGATGCAGCTTTAACCATCACGATGCGGATCAATAATCAATCTGATATTATATCCCCTGCAAAACTCAATAAGAGTTTTAGCTTCTATTGTTAACAATTCTGGCAGACTCACAATTATTTCCTCGTTTTTCTCTTCAATTGGATAGCCATTGATAATAAGATCTGCTTCGTCGCCATGCAATTCTTTAAGCGCTTGCATGAGTTTCTTGATCCCGTCCTTGCCACTCCCTAAACTCTTACCGTTTAAGTAATAGGCTGTCGTTGCTACGCGGGTTGGGCCAACATCTGATTTGTCAATAACATGTTTCCAAGTCAACCGCATTATCTTACGATTGCCACTATCGGAATCATTTCCCTGAATGAAGCAAATAAGCAATAACGAAAGCAACAATAGAAAAAAGCAATATTTGCCAGTTTTTGAAATCTTCATTTCGACGTTCTATTAGTTAGATAAAGAGTTATATCTACTATCAGGTATAGCGATAGAATTTTGTGTTGGCCCCGTCCCCCGGCCCACTATCGGGTTAATTGTCTTGATATCGTAGTAACTGAGCTTATCAAGAACAATTCTTCGTCCTCGCCATAAGGTTGGCGATCCCCAATTAGATATGCGCTGATTCCATTGACTTAGCGATTGAAACTTCTCGCTCGGATTGGCGTTAATATGACCGAAAAATTTCCCTTTGCCTATATAAAATATATTTTCGCCCTCCTCCCCGGCCGTACCATTATCCCCGCCCCATCTCTTTGCATTATTATTGAAGATATATCCTGCGTCTCCAGGAATGAAAAATTCCGATGTAACGAAATCAGTCTTGGTTCCCTTATAAATTTCTGTTATAGCTTGGGCGCATGCGAATGTCTGGTCAGAATATGGACCACTGTTCCTTACCTCGGTAGTACCGAAATTCGCATTCGAAACATTATCAGCCTTATCTATCAAATCTTTTCTAAGTTTAACATGTGCCATCAGTTTCGCATAACAACCTTCTGAAGTGTCTCCTTTAAATCCAAAAGTGGCTTCGTGCGCAATCATCGTTGATATGATCTCTGAATCGGTATCTTTGGTTGTTACTGATCCTTTGGAATACTTATAAACACCAAGTGGATAATGTTTTTCCGTATACGCAACTCCAAGAGCATCCAGTTTTTTACTCAGTGGACAGCTGCTCTCGATTTTCATTCCGAGAACATCAATCTGATTTAATCCATCATTCCCCACGAACCCATACAGGTTCAGCCCACCTTCTTCCTCAATCGGGTCCCTGGATGGCCACCTGCCCGTCAGCGGATCCATATATCTGTACCCGTAGTCAGCTACATGGACGGGTTTGGCATTGGCAGACCTCCGCCGCAACCTGTTGGATGCCATTGAGTTGCGTGGATTTCGCGGCTTCGGTGGCCTAGGCCGGTTCGGAGTCGGAAACGGGCCGATTTCAGGCGGTGGGTCGTCGTGGCCGGGTGATTTTCCAGATGATTTGCCGCGTTCCCGAGGGCTGGAAAGCACCGGATCAGGAGTTGCGGCGGGGGCTGGAAGGACGACGGTCATCGCTTGAGGGGCGAATAACTCATTGGGAGGGTTTGGGGAAGAAGAAAGTTTTTCGTCCGGCGCATTGTCGTTTGCGAGGATGTCGGTTTGCTCCTGAGGTTCTCCGGGGTTTTCGTTGGACACCGGCATCCGCGCGTAAGGGTGGCAGCGGGCGTGGACTTCGGTGAGCGCCTTGATGCTGACGTGGGTGAAAACCACCGAAGGCTTGTAGGTGGTTTGGACAGGAGCGCAGCGACGTGCCCCGATGGGGTGAGGTTCAGTTAGGCTGA
>CAISTY010000084.1 GCA_903888515.1 Akkermansiaceae bacterium
AAAGACGGCAAGCTGGTCAGTTGGGAGATCCAACCTGCCTCGCGGAAAAAAGACGTGACGGTTTGTCAGCCTCAATCAGCAACCTGCCAAAAAACACCACCAGCCAATCAAGACCGATGAAACAGCTCATCCTCGGGTACAAGTAACAGCCGTGTGCAACTGTAGTGAACACAGTATTCTGCTGGAAAGCCGGGGCGCGGGGCGGCGAAGGCGGGTGGTGTTCGTGGTTTCAGGGGCTGAAGAGTCTCTGCATTACAATCGGGCTTTCCGGGCCGCCGGAGTTGATCAGAACCACTGGCTCGGCAACAAGCGCGTCGGCCAGTTCCGCAGCGGCGGGCGTGTCGAGTTTCTCGCGCCAGACGAGGTCGAACTGGAATTCCATCACGCCGTGCTCGTCGGCGACGAAGTTCGTATACCAGAAGTTATTGAAGAGCATTGCCAGCACACGCTCCGGATGCTCCGGCGGCGTCTGGCGGCGCGTCCAGATTTGCGGGCTGTCGAAGCTGACCAACGGCGCGTCGCGGCTCACCCAGAGCCAGTGACCGTCCGGCGTGGCGTAGTCGGCCCATCCATCGAGCGCGATGTGATCGCGGCAGGAGCCGGGAATCTGCTCCTTGAACGGCGTGAACGGCACGCCGCCGTTGCTCACGCGCGGGAGCGTGCCCTCGCACGGCAGCGTGAAGCCGGCGTAGAGAATCTCCGGCGCTTCGGAGGAGATGCGGTTGAAGCGCAGCGTGACGCGGGCGCGCGGCTCGTTCTTCCAGAGTTCCAGCCGGCGCTGCGCCCATTCGACGCGCGGATGTTTCAGCCACTGCACATAGACCCGCGTGTGCGGCGTTTCCTCGACGGTCGCTTTGCCTTCCGCCGTGGCCGTCACCGTTTCGATGTGCTTCTTGCGCAGTTCGTCGCCACGGGCGGAGCCGGCGGCGGCGCAGATGTCCTTGAGCAGCCAACGCGGTGCAAAAGCATTCACCTTCACCGCCAAGAACTCGCCGACGCTGCCGACGAACAACGGCTTCTTCATGCCGGCCCATTGCGCGGAAACCGGCCAGCCGTCGGCGTCGAGTTGGACTGAGACAGTGGCACGGGATTCCAGCCCGAGAGTGTCCTTCAACTTGGAGGAAGCCACGGGCTGGAAGCCCGTGCCACTTGCTACTTCCTTCTCTAGTCGCAGCTTCACGAAGCTGTCGGGCGCGAGGTTCTCGACCCAGAACTTCGCCGTCTGGTTTGGCACGTTGTCGGGGAACGTCGCCGCAGTGTTCTCGCGCGTGAGTTCGCCCGGATTCTTCGGCGCGCTCCATGAGCGGATGCCATTCTCGAACAGTAACGGTAACCGTGCGCCCGTAGATGGATCGAGCAGCGAGTGGTAATCGTCACGCAGGCAGGTGGCGGGCATCCGCACCCAGCCGCTGAACGGCTGGCGCGACGGGTTCGCCACGAACAACCCCTCGCCTTCGCGCAGCAACCGCGTCCGCGCGCGCTGCGAGAGCAGCCATTCTGCCTGGCCCATCGGCCGCCACGCGAGCATCGCCTTCTCGGCGAACTGCGCCTGCGTGTCGAGGGTCCACGGGAACGCCACGCTCCTACTCGATCCCCACGTGTGCTCATCGAAGAGGCTGAGGTCTTTGTAGAGCGAGTGCGCCTTGCTCGCGCCGGTGGCGGGCATCGGTCCCCAGAGCGGCGACTGCGCGGCGGCGAGCAACCGCTTGGCGACGCGCGTAGCGGCGACTTCGCGCGGGCCGGAAGGAACGCCGTTGGCCCACCAGTCGGTGAACTCGCCTTCGTGCTCCGGCACGTCGCCGCCGATGGCCTTCTCCATCGCCTGCATCGCCTTCGTCGCGGTGGTGAAGACCAGTTCCGGTTGCAAGCCGAGCTTGTTCCACGCCGCGATGAACTCGGGGATCGCCAGGAACGGCGGGTCGTTGTCCAAGCGCCAGTGGTTGGTCATCGAGAGCGTCAGCACGTTGTGCTTGTAGCCGCCTTTCTGGATGCGCGCGATCTGCTGGAGGCACTGCTTGTGCGCCGCCCGCAGCGACGCCTCATCCGTGCGGAAGAAATCGCCTGCGCGCGGCGGCCGGTAGCGTGTGTCGGACGCGAACGGCACCGGCCCGCGCCGCCACGGCGTGCTCTCGAAGAAATCGTAGCCGTGCGGATAGCTGTAGTTCAGATAGACAAACATCCGCCGCCCGTCGGGCATCTTCCACCAGAACGCCGACGGCCGTGCGAACGGCGGGCCGCCGCTGTCGCTGTTGATGCTCATGCAGAGCCGCGAGATACCGCGGTCGAGCAGCGCCATCGCGCCGGCGCGAGGGAAGCCGTTCACGTCGCTTTGCAGCGCGACCGCCGGCTTGAACTGCCGCCAGAGGTCTTCAGGAACCCAGTGCATCATCGTCCGCCATTGCGCCGCGTCGAGGAATGGCGCCTGGTTGCACGGCACCGCCGCCACGTCGAGCTGGCCGCTGCGCAGCGCCTTCAGGAAATCCTTCCGCCGCGCTGGCGACGCCGCCTGCCACCAGTCGTCCACCACCATCAGCGACTCGGTAGTCCAGTGGAACTTCCGCTCTGCCGGCTTCGCCATCGTCGCCAGCACGCCATCGAGCGCGATGTCGAGGTAACGGCATTGCAGTTCCCGGCACACGCCCGGCGTGTCAGTGAAGCCGTTGTCGTTGTGCGAAAAGTGGATGATGTAGATGCGCTGGATCGCGGAGGCCGCTGGTGCCGGCTCTGCGCCAGAAGTTGTTGTGGTGATGACTGCGACTGCCGCCAAAACCCAAAAGAGTTGTTTAATCGTTTTCATATCGTTCTTCTCAAGCTGAACGCGAGAAGCGCCCTGGACTGCTGCGAGCATCGCAGCTCTTCGGCTGGGTGATTCAAGCGTCGCCACTCCGAGAGCGGCAATCCTTGCCGCAGTCCATAGCCTTCGGCTCCACCGCCAATAAATGTGCTCTGCCAAGCCTCGTCCAGCATTTACCTATGCACCCGCCGCCGATATCAGAATGAATTGTTGAAGCGGGTTTCCACTTCGCTTCCTTTCTGTGGACAACCGAAAGGTCGGACTTTCACTTCCCGGCGCAACAACCCCCATTTCCCCGGACCGACCACCGGCTCTTCCATCGGCCTTCACCCCAAAAGCAGATTCCTAGCAATCAGACCTACAACGTCAAATCAACGGGGAAACTCGTGGGAATTCAAACTTCTTCCACGTGACTAGTTCCGGGTGCTGACTGCGTTTCGACCGGCATCATAGACCTTCCGGCCCTCGCGCAGGGCCTGCCAGACACCCTCTTCAATCTCTCGTCGGTGGTGCCAGGCATTCAAGCGCTCTTGATCAGCCGTGCAGGGCTGAAAACCGGGCATATCGGCCCGCGGATGTTCCGCCAGCATCGCCTGGCCGGCGCGAATCAGGGCGAAGGCCTCCGTGTAGCCGGCGCTTTCGGCAGTCGGGAACGCCCGCAGGCAGGCGCTGCGCTCGGGCCGGGTGAAGTTCACCGGCAGTTCGCCCGAGGCCATCAAAGAACCGGGAGGCTTTGATCCGCCGATGTACTCGGTCACCGAGTTCCACCCCCAACGCTTGCCGTCCGGGGCTGCGGAGACAAGTTTGCCCAGTTGGAGCAGTTGCTGATGGTCCAGCGGGCTGCGGCCCCACGTGTTCGCGGTGTAATAGTCCTCGTACCGGGCGTAATAGGGAGCGTTGAGGTCAATCCAGGTCACGATGCGGTCGAACTCCTCGGGCGAGAGCTTGACCTTTTCATGACCCGCACGGAGCAGGTCCACCAATCGGCTGCGGTGGGAACCCCAGGAATAAGGCGGCACGACAGGCAACGGCCCCGTGCCTACGATGCTGATCAGCGGCTTCGGCTCGTCCGGTTTCGGCAGGTGCCAGAGCGAGGGCGAACTGGCCATCAGCGTCACGTAAGAGGCGTTAAAGGCGAGCCCGAGGTCGCCGGTGAGATTCTGCTTCTCGCCGGGTCCCTTGCCGTAATCGTGGCAGCTGACGCACTGGCGGTCGAGCACCGGCTGGACCTCAGTCACATAGCTGTAATCGCGTGCCGGCCCATACCACGGGGCAATACGGCTCGGCCCTCGCCGCAGCGCCAGCGAGACCGACCGCACAGGCGCTGACGACTGATACGCATGGCAGCCGACGCAGCCCGCTTTTTCCCCGGGCAACAGACTAGTGCCGCTACGCATGGACTGGATCATCATTCCGTTCTCGTCCAGGAGCTGGAAGTAAACAAATCGCCGGGCCGGCACCTCGAAATAGGCCGAGCCATCCGCCTCGACCGGCACGGTTCCCAGTACCCGCTTGCTGTTGTAATGGTTCCAACACACAGCGGTGGGATGGTGGGAATCGCCGTCGCCCGGTGCGGCCCAATCGCCGATACCCGAAGCCGGATAGGTCAGCTTGGCGGGTGCCTCGACGATACGCATCGTCTTCACGGCTCCCCGGCGCACACCGGCCATCGCCTCGCCCTGATACACATCCGTCACATAGAAGAGTCCAGTGTCAGTCTTCAGGTCGATTCGATCAGGAATCACGGGAGGACGAGGCTGCGCCGCCAGTGGCATCGGCTGGAAGCAACCGGGCGCTTCCCGGTGCAACAGCACCTCGTTGCCGAAGACATCCACCAGGAACAGCCCTACCTGGTTATCGGGTGCCATCGTCCGCGAGCACAGGAAGTACTTCTCGGAGAGCGGATAGGGCATGGCATACTTCGGCCTTACGCCGACAAAACTATCGTAGCTGCCCACGCGGCCGACGACGTTCCACTCCGCCAAACGGGAGCGAATGTCAGCCGGCCAGGTGCGTATCCATGTGGACGGGCCCTCACTGCCCCGGTGCGGATCGACGAGCACCAGCGCCCCCCACTCGTTGTCGTGGACACTGCCGAAAACACAAACAACCTGGCTGGAGTCGGGAATACCTCGTGCGTCGAGCATGGCTCCCGGCTGCCAGGTAAGGCCGCCATAGAGCAGCGACTGGCTGGTGCCGTCGGGATTCGCCGTCCAAAGCCCATAGGCCGAGGAGAAGTGCTTGTCCACGTATTCCCACCGCGAGTAGAGAAAGCGGCCATCCGGCAGCAGGCTGCTGCGGCCTTCGAAGAGCGTGTTGTAGCCGATCTGGTGGATATTGGCTCCGTCGGCCTCCATCAGAAACAGGCTGGCCATAAGATGCCGCTGGCAATGGATGTACTTCGGCTCGCGGGTCGAGCTGAACAGGATTCTCCCATTTGGCAGATAGACCGGCTGGATGTCGGAGACGTGCGGCGCAAAAGTGAGCTGTCGCAGGTGACCGCCATCCGTGTCGATCTCATACAGGTGGTAATCGTCCTTAGCATCGCGGCGCATGGAGAAGAGGATGCGCTTCCCATCGAAATGGACAACCGGGTCGCGAGCGATGCCCTGCGGCACGTCCAAGAGCACACGCGACGTGCCAGTGGCCGGGTCGAGCACCTTCAGTTGGCTGCCGCCCCGAAAGAAGCCTGCCACCACGGGCTCGTTCCTCTGGTACATCGTCTCATCCGGGCCGTGGGTGTTGACATACTGCGGGCGTCGGACAAACAGGATCGGCTGGCGGCTTACTAATGGATTGGCGACCAGCGCTTCGCGCTGCAGGGTCAGGAACTCCTCCTCCGTCTGCACCGCTGCCAGAAGGCGGAGATACTCGTCGGCTCGCAAGTAGGCATTCGGAAAACTGACAGCCAGGTCCCGAATGGCCTGGCCCAACGCCTCCTTGTTAGTGGCCTGCGCCCCGCGCACGCTCAACAGCAGCGTCAGCAGGCAAGCCACGCCCGTCACGGATCGTATCGCTGTCGCTCGGTCCTTCATGTCCATACTCGCATGGAGGGGAATTTACCTTTATGACGCTGCCCGTCAACCAATCAGTTTACGAGGTCGTCAGATCAGTCCATCCGCGATCTGGCTCAAACCGACACAAAACCAGTCGAGGCATCATCGGGTGTTGCGCGCAAGTGGAAGAACACAAAGGGTACGCTAATCTCCGCCAATATGATGGCGAATGCACCCCCCAAGTTCCCCACCTTCCGGTCCGGCACCCGCTCTTTCAACGGCCTTCACCCCAAAAGCAATTTCCTAGTGTGGCCCGTCTTACAGAAAACACTTTAAGCGGTTTGATTTTCGAATAGTATGCAATCTGCTTGGCGGGCTACACTAGCAGTTAAAAGCGGTTGATCATGTGGCGAATCATGGGTCCTTTGTCCCCCCCCCCCCGCAAACCTTTCCTGCCGCATTCCGGCTTTCCTCGCCGCCGCCGGGCAGGCATGCGCGGAGGCGATCATCTATCCGAACCACCCTGGAACAACCGGGGGTGGTTGCTGGAGCGCACTGTGGCCATTCTTAATGAACAACCGCTGCTGTTCCGCGATCTCCACCCGCGCGGTGATTTCCTCCTCAACGGAGTACGCATATGTTTTCACCGGCACTCAATCCGCCTGCACCCGAACGAACAGCTTGCCGCCGGATGGAACCGCTGCGGACGAGAGCGTGACCGCCACCGTATCGACGTCGCCATGGGTGCCGGTTATGGTTTGAACCGCGGATTGATCCAGACTCCACGTCAACAGATCCGTGGTATAATGGACCGTGTAGGATAGTCCGGTTCCGATACGCTTGGTATAACTGAATTGGTTGCCGATCAAACCGCTGGCGATCGGATTGACCGACGCGCCGGAGCGGGGGTCGAGACCAAAGGCGAATTCCTGGAGGTTGGTCATGGCGTCGCCATCCGGGTCACCGGTGGCTGACAGGTCGGGACTGGTGAAGACCGTCCAGTTCCAGCCGGAGATCCACAACTCAAAGGGGTCTGTTTCAGTCGATACGCCGCTGGTCAGGTCCGATTTGTTGCTGAGAGGATTATTCCAAGCACCATGGGTTGGCGTGAATGTCCTTACGACCAGATATTTCACCGTTCCCGGGTCATATCCCGTAATCATGATTGTACCGGCTGACTTGTTTGCTGTGCGATTGGCCGGGAGAAAGGAATAAGGCCCGCCCGCCGTATCGCTGATGCCGACCTCATAGTAACCGCCATCGCTGGTGTAGCTGATGGGATCCCATGCGAGGGATAATACTCCCGTCCCCACCCCTGCTAGGTGAACATTGGCGGGCGCAACCGTCTGAGTCAAAGCCCATCCGGGGTCCATGGTGTCAAGATAGCTGATGAGACCGGGATCATCCGCAGTCAGGCAATTATATTCGAGCATCAACTGTTTCACGCCATTCAGCGTGGAGATATTCGTCAAGTTGACGAATGAGGTGGGAATCCCGCCCGAAAACTGGTTGCTGCTCAGGGCCAGGGCTGTCAACTGGGTCATGCCTCCCAATGCGGACGGAATGGTCCCGCTGAGCTTGTTGATTCTTAAAGCCAGCGACGTTAATTTGGTCAAATCGGCGAGCCACGCCGGGATCGGCCCCGTCAGCTCGTTGCCTGACAAGACCAGATAATTGAGTTCGGTTAGCGCGTTCAATTCGGATGGAATGGTACCTGTCAGATTATTATAGCTGAGCGATAACTGCTTGAGGGTGGTCAAATTGCCCAATTCGGCGGGGATCGGCCCGGTGAACTGATTGCGATACATTACCAGATTCTCAAGCATGACCATGTTCTCCAGCCAGGTGGGGATGGGGCCGGTCAAGCCATTGGTTGAGAGGTCAAAAGTAATCATCTTGGTAAGACCGGCCATGTTTGGCACAGCTCCGGACAACTGGTTGCGGTTCAGCCACAGACCCGTAAGATTCACTAGGTTGCCAAGCTCGGGTGGTATCGTGCCGGTCAGTTGGTTGAGCATGAGCGACAGGCTTTCAAGAGCGGCCAGATCGCCCAATTCCGCAGGAAGCGCTCCGGAAAGCTGGTTGTTGCTCATCCATAGATTTCTCAGACTTGTGAGATTACCCAATTCCACGGGAATGCTTCCCGAGAATTTGTTATCGCTCAATTGCAGGGTATGCAGGTTGGCGAGAGCGCCCATGCCCGGCGGAATGGAACCGGTCAGTTGGTTGCGGTCCAGCCACAAATCGTGCAAATTGGCGAGCGCGCCGATCTCCGGCGGGATGCCGCCGGTCAACAGATTCACCGAAAGTGACAGGCTTTGAAGATTCAGAAGCTGGCCCAGTTCGGCGGGGATCGTTCCGGAAAATTGATTGATACCCATCCACATAGATACCAGGTTCGCGAGACCGCCCAATTCCACAGGGATGTCTCCCGTCAATTGGTTATCGCTCAGTTGCAGGACCCGCAGATTGGCAAGATCGCCCAACTCGGCAGGGAGCGGACCGGACAGTTGGTTGTTGTCAAGCCATAACTCCACAACGTGTCCGTTCTCGGTATTCACACCAAACCAAGGCGCGGTGCCGGTCAGCCAGTTGGTGTTGTCCGTCCAGTTGTCCCCATCGGTGCTGTTATACAAAGCCACAAGGGCCTCGTACTCGATCTGCGGAACGCCGAGCGCGTTGGGGCTGGCGGAAACCTCGTTCGACGGGTCGCTGGTCAGGGTGGAAGGGTTGATCCAAAGTGGCAGAGTGACCGTCCTCACCACGAAGTAGTAGGTTTCGCCCTGAGTGAGATCGCCGATCTGCAGTGACGATGCCCATTTGTCAGCCGTGCGATTCGCCGGGGCGAAGGAATATGGACCGCCGGGAGTATCACTGATGCCGACCTCGTAGTAGCCATCATCCCAGGCGTAAACGATCGGTTGCCAGGTCAATATCACCGAGGATGAATCCCCACCACTGACCGTCAGGTTGGTCGGCTCAATGGTCTGCGAGTCCTCCCCCCACGGCGCATGCGCGGCGAGATAGATCAGGAGATCCAGGTCAGATGCCTTGAGCTGGTTGGAACCAAGGTTAAGCGAGGTGATATTGGTAAGATTCGCCAGAGCCGCGGGAATTTCGCCATGCAACTGATTGCCCGCCAAATTGAGATTTTCGAGCAGCGTCAGATCGCCCAGTTCCGCGGGAATTTCGCCGGATAACAGATTCGAGTCAAGGTATAGCGAAAGCAAACCTGTAAGCAATCCAATGTCGGCCGGTATGGATCCTTCGAGAAGATTGTTGCTGAGGCCCAATGCTTCAAGATTGCCCAGTTGACCCAGCTCCGGCGGAATCTCACCGGTCAGTTGATTCGAGTATGCCCAAAACTGTTCAAGGTTAGTCAAATCGCCGATTGCCGCAGGGATGGTGCCCGTAAGCTGATTCTGGCTCAAGTCCAGGATTCTCAATGCCACCAGCTTGTCCATTGCGGCAGGAATTACGCCGCCAAGCTGGTTGTTGAACACCGTGAAATTTTCCAATGACGACAGATTGCAAATCTCTGTGGGAAGGCTGCCGGACAGAGAGTTTTTATCGAGCCAAAGCCACTGCAGATTTTGCAGGTTTCCAATCTCCGGCGGTATGCTGCCGGAGAGTTGGTTGGTGCCAAATCTTATCCAGGTGAGATGGGTCAGGTTGCCGATGGAAGCCGGAATCTCTCCGGACAGGTTGTTATTATCAGCCGTGAAGTCCTCCAACAGGGTGAGATTGCCGATGGTGGACGGAATTGATCCTGATAGATGATTGGCCCCGACTCCGAGACTGCGCAGACTTGTCATGTTACCGATCTCGTCAGGCATCGGGCCATCAAGCTGGTTGATCCAGAGCGCTAGCCACTGCAGGCTTGCCAGATTGCCGATTGTCGCGGGTATCGGGCCGGTCAGTTGGTTCATCCCGAGACCCAAGTTCACGAGTCCTGTGAGGTTGCCGATGGACGCTGGAATCGCACCCGCCAGCGCGTTTTCCGTAAGGTAGATATCGGTGACGTGACCATTATCTATAGCTACGCCGAACCACGGGGTGTTTTCCGTCAACCAGTTTGTATGATCCGTCCAGTTGGAGCCATTGGTGCTGTGATAGAGATCAACGAGCGCGTCGAATTCCGCGGGTGGAATATTCAGCGCACCGATCAGAAACGTGAAATCGGCACTTTTGATTTCACTGGGGTCCATGCCATTCGCAAACGCCTTCGCCTTGAGGGTGGCGGTTGCCGACATGGGTATCATATCACCCGAAATAACGCTCGGGCTTTCATGAGTCGGTTGGGAATCATCAAGCGTATAGTGGATGCCGGCATTCGGGGTCGCGCAGGTAATGACCACGTTTTTCGTTTCATTGAACGTTCCGCCATCCGGGTTGAACACCGGGGTGTCAACCATCGAGGGATCGGCCCGGACTAACACGCAGCTTGCGATAAGAGCCACTGACACCAGACATATTGTCTGGAACTTGCCTATTGTGAGTGCATGCATGAATAAACTCATTAAATTCATAGAGGTGCGTCAAGAGGCAAATGGTTCGGAATTGGGAAAGGTTGCCTGCCGTTTTGGCCATCCACCACGGGCGGTGCGTTGTCGGCGGGCGAAAGTCCCGGTGGTTTTCATGGTCGTGCCAGAGGCGGCCATGGGCGAGGATCACCCCCCATTTCCCCGCCCACCGGTCCGGCCACCGGCTCTTTCAACGGCCTTCACCCCAAAAGCAATTTCCTAGCAATCGCATTGATCGCGCGGATCGACCGGGAACGGCGGTAATGCGGGAACCTCACGCCACCGTGATGACCCGTTTCCCGCGGTCCGCCTGATCGATCTGGAATTTCACCGGCAGGAATTTCCCGATGACCGCAATGTTGGTTGATACGTGCTCGTCGGGGGCCATGGTGGTGAAGCCGCCGCCGCCGGCCAGGGCCATGGGCAGCAGGAGTTGGTCGGCGAGGTGGCGGCCGACCGCGGCGTGGGTGCCGATGAAATCCGCGAGCGCCTTGGCGGCGCGGCGGCCGACCCGCTCGGCGCTGACATTCAACTCGCCGAAGCTGCTAGAGAGTTCCGCGGTGTTGGCGAAGTTTGCCTGATAGAGGCAGCAGACGCCGCGGCCCGGGCCGGGTTCGCGGGGTTCCACGGCGGCGTCCTCGCATGGCAGTTGATCGAGCGCGGTGGCGAGGACGCGTGCGGCAATGGTGTCCGGGAGGTTGCGGGTCGGCACGCGCAGGCGCATATCTATCAGTTCGCCGCGCTCGTGGAGATCGATGGGGATGAGTTTCGGGCACGGCTGGATTTGGCATTCGATGATGCCGCCGCCGACCGGCGCGAAGCCGCTTTGGATCAGTGATATCGTTGCCTCAGCGCCCATGCGGCGCAGGGCCGGAAGGAAGACGTGGTCGAGGAACTCGAAGGGCGGGGCGAGCGGGTTGTGGGTGCCGCCTTCGAGCCGCAGGGTGCTGGGTCCATCGGCGTGGAGGAGCGCGGGCAGCAGCGTTTGATATAACAATCCGGTGCTGCCGGCGGTGCCGATGGCGAATTGGTACGATGATCCCCGTAGTTTGCCGGCGCGGAACACCAGATCGGTGGAGCCGATCTCCGCGCCGTCGGCCGTGCCGTCGGAAATCACGCAGGCGGCTTTCACACATGTCAGATGCTGGCGCATCAGGCCGGGTTTCGGCCGCCGCCCGCGGATGTTGGTCATCCGGAACGGTTGGCCGGTGATCATGGCCAGGGACAAGGCGGTGCGCAGCATCTGCCCGCCGCCCTCCGTGCCGTCGAGTTGAATGAGTTTCATGGTTCTATCAATCATCCGGCGCGGTTTCATCCTTGATCACGAAGCGAGCCTGCAGCTTCGCCACGGTTTGGGCCAGCCCCGCCGCCTCGACGCTGCGCAATACTTCGGGGAAGTTCTTATAGGCGTCGGGCGCCTCGTCGATCGGATAGTTGCGGCAGTTGGTTAGAATGTCGGAGGTGTCAAAGTCCGCGTCGATGGATTTCTGGTCGAGGGTCCGGGCGGCGTGTTTGCGACCCATCGCGCGGCCCGCGCCATGGTTGACCGACCAGCAGGTGCGTTCGGCCCCGCCCTGGGCGACCATGACGACCGAGCCGTCGCGCGGGTTGCCGGGCAGCAGGATCGGGTGGCCGGATTCGGCGAAGCGGGTGCCGGCCAGCGTGAAATGGCCGCCGGGGATGGCGCGGGTGGCACCCTTGCGGTGGACCCAGGCTTTTTTGCCGTTGACGATTTCCTCGCGGGCGATGTTGTGCGAGATGAAATAGACGAGCTGGCCGTTGCAGCCGGGCAGGACCTCGCGGAACGCTTCCAACACCAGCGCGTTGATCAACAGGTGGTTCACCGTGGCGAAGTTCGCGCCGATGGCCATGTCATCGAGATAGGCATTCGCCTCAAGGGTCCCGAGCGGGGCATAAACCAGTTGCTTGTCGCCCGCCGGAAACGGGATGCTCCAGTCGCGGAACTTCTTCTCGAGATCCTTGAACTGGCCCTGGGCTAACAGATTTCCCAGGCCGCGCGACCCGCAGTGGCTGAGGAACGAAACATGCCCGTCCGTGAGACCGAACACCTCGGCGGTCGCTCTAGCAGACGGGCGGTCGGCGATGCGGGTGATCTCGCACTCACCGAAATGGTTGCCGCCGCCGTAGGACCCGAGTTGTCCGGCCTTGTCGTTGAAGTTGCGGATGCGGGCGCTGGCGAGGATGAAATCGAGGCGGGCGCGCAGCGCGTCATAGGTGCCGTCGTGGCCGCGGTGGGTCGAGTCCTCGCAGCGCTCCGCCCACTCGGGTGGGATGCCGAGCGCCTCGCACACTCTAACAGACGCGCCCTCGGTCACCGCGAGGATGCCGAGATCGCGGTCCACCTTGCGGCCTTTTTTGACCGAGCGCTGGCCGCGGCCGGCACCGGTGGGCGTGCGTTCGACAATGGCATTGATGAGCGCGCGGCGGGTCGGCTTGTCGAGGATCTCGTCCTCGGGAATGTCCAACTGGAGCAGCGACATCGAGCACTTGATATCGACACCGACCGGTCCCGGATAGATATGGGTCGGCGAAACCATCACGCAGCCGACTGGCGCGCCATATCCGGCGTGGCCATCGGGGTTGAGGACCAGATCGGTCACGCCGGGCGCCATCCGCGAGTTGACCGCCTGTTGCAGGCACATCTCGTCGAAGTGGTCGCGGATCGCGTCGGTACCGACCACGGTGATCGGTTTGCCGGAATCGTCAGGCAGTGGAATGAAGCCGTAAACTTCGTCGGTCTTGTGGATGGTGGGTGTCATGGGATTGTAGTCTATCCAGCATTCGCGAAAAGGAAATTGCTGACAAGGGATTGGGAGACGATTTCCGGGCCTTGCGGCCCGTGCGGGATTCGAACCCGCTGGTTACCGAGTGTAGTCTCACAGGCATTCAGCATGAGGATTGATGGTATTAGTTATTAGCACCAGAACCCGGCGCGGCGCCGGGTGTGGAACCGGGAGTAACTTTGGTTTGGAGGCTCCGGGCAGGATGCCCGGGCCACGTGGCGCGGGCATTCTGCCCGCCGCCTGTAACAGCCAAGTTAGTCGGGAGGACGGGCGGGCCGCGACAAGGATTTGGAAGATCCGGGATAACTGCTCTACCACTGAGCTACCGTGCTTTCGCAGGGCCGGATTCGAACCGGCGACAGGTGTAATCTTCCGGGGCATTCGCGGTGAGGGATGGTCGCCGGCCCGGCGACAAGGGATTGTGAAACATTCATTTAACAGATGTAGTTTCACAGGAATTCGCCGGGCCGGCGGGATTGTTTCAGACGGAGCGAGACGCTCCTTACACGGTCTGGGGCAGGATGCCCCAGCCACTTGGCGGGATTGTTTCAGACGGAGCAAGGTGCTCCTTGCACGGACTGGGGCAGGAAGCCCCAGCCACTAGATCGTGGGCGGAGGGGTTGGAGTTGGATTTCGCGGATCCAGTGGTCGGAGCCATCGGCGCCGCTGGCGAAGGACGCGAGCAGGTCGAAGACGGTGTCACTGAAGCCGCCGATGTTGAGGATGTCCTTGCGGTTCAGCGCCTGGGTGGTGGTGTTCGGGGTGAGGTCGATGCACACCAAGCGGGCCTTGGGGTTGCGCTGTTTGATGATTTCCCACTCCTTGAGCATGGCGGTTCCGCGGTTGGCCTTGGGGTCGGCCCATGACTCGTTGTCCGAGACGAAAATGACGAGGTCGGGGCGGGCCTTTTCGGCGTTGAGTTGGGCCAGCGGCGCCGAGCAGTTGGTGCCACCGCCACCGATGCTGGCAAGGCTGGCGGCGTTGGTCATCACCGAGTCGCGCGGGTTGAGCCGGACATCGACCACCTTCACCTCGAACGGCAGGACGCGGCCGCCCTGGTTTTTCCGCAACAAGGCGGCGGTGATCAGCGCGGCGACATCGATGCAACGGACCGCAGAACTCGCGCCAGGCTGGCGGCCGGTAACCGGCGACTGCATCGAGCCGGAAACATCCGGGCAGACGACGATATTGCCGGCGAGGTCAGGCACGCTGGAGATGGCGGTTTCCATGGCATCCTGCAGGGCCTCGCGGATTTCCGCCGGCACCTTGGAGTCGCAGTTGAGATAGGTGGTCATGAGCTGATAGGGAAACACCCGGGCCTTGGCGATGAGATCGGGATCGGCGAGCCGGGCGGCGATTTGCCGCACCCGCGCCGCGTCCTGATAGACGCCGTGCCGGGCGAAGGTGTTGAGGTTCATGCGGGTGGTTTGCCATGACGCGCGCTCGGCGATGGCGGACCATTCGGCGGTGCCGAGATCGAGTGCGGTGAGCATCTGGAACGGCACGTCGGGCACGTCGCCGGTGCGGGTTTGCTTCCAGGTTTCGAATGCCCGCAGGGATTCCGGCAGTGCCTCGGGATTCCACGGCTTGCCGATCAACCATGCATAGAACGCCTCGCGCACCGGATCCGCGGGGCGCGGGTGCACCATCTTGACGATGTCCGCCAGCGACGGCGCGTTGCCGACCGACGCATGGATCAACTTCCGGACGTCCGCGCGTTCCAGCCATTGCAGGATGAGGCGCTTCGGTGCGGAGCCGAGCGATTTGCGGCCGGTGACCCCGGAGCGGAGGATCTGGACGAAGTTGCGCAACATGCGGCCGTTGTCGATGACCTGCGGAAACACCTCGCTCAGCCGACCGAGGTCGCGGGTGGCCAGCACCGCGCACAACAACGCGGGCATGTCCTTCATGAACCCGCGCTGGCGGGCATAAAGCGCGGTTTGCGCGAGGAAATCGACCTCCACTTGCCCGGCGAGTTCCAGCACGCGGTCGAGCTGTGTTTCGGCGGTGGCATAATAGGTGTTCGACAGGCAACCGGTGGCGGCGAGCTGGGCGAGCGCGGCTTGCGGGCCGAGGTCGTAGGCGGGAGCGCCGGCGTCGTTGGTGGTGTCGGTCCGCGGCAGCAGCGCGCCGCGCAGGGATTGGAAGAGTGAACGATTGGCCATGGTGGTGAGTCCGTGGGTTGGCACGGACGATATCACTCATTGCATACTGCGGGCCAGGATTTGCCCCACGCTTCGATATCTCCGTAAGTCATTGATGACAAACACGAAAAATTTCAAAGATTTTTTCGAGCGCTGGATTTTGAAATATTGGATTGCCTTGATGCTAGCCATCCGGCTAGTAATTTCGCCATGAAGCGAGTGGTAATTGGTTTGTTAGGGACCAAGCTGGACAGCGGGTTTGATATTTCGCGGTGGGACACATGGCGACCGACGGTGTCGTTGTTCCAGCATGACGATTTGTTATGGGACCGGCTGGAATTGTTAGCCGATCCGGCATTCGCGAAAATCTCGGCGCGGGTGTTGGAGGATGTGCGTACGGTTTCGCCGGAAACCGAGGCGCGGCTGCATGAGGTGAGTTTCGGGGCCGATCCGTGGGATTTGCAGGCGGTGTATGCGGCGCTGCACGATTGGGCGCGGGGCTATCGCTTCGACCGCGAGCACGAGGAGTATTTCATCCACATCACGACCGGCACGCACATCGCGCAGATTTCACTGTTCCTGCTCAACGAGGCGGGAACCCTGCCGGGAAAACTGATCCAGACCTCGCCGCCGCCGTCGCTGCATTCGCGGAACACGCCACAGCCGGGGTATTCGGTGATCGACCTGGATCTATCAAAATACGACCAACTCAGCACCCGCTTCCAGCGCGAGCAGGCGGAGGCGACGGATTTCCTCAAGAGCGGGATCGCCACCCGCAACGAGGGGTTCAACCGCTTGATCGAACGCATCGAACAAGTGGCGCTGCGCTCGCAGGCGCCGATGCTTCTAACAGGGCCGACGGGGGCGGGCAAATCCCTGCTGGCGCGGCGGATCTACGAGTTGCGCCAACAGCGGGGCGGCTTGAGCGGCAACTTCGTGGAGGTCAACTGCGCGACACTCACCGGCGACACCGCGGCATCGGCCTTGTTCGGGCACCGGCGGGGATCGTTCACCGGCGCGCAGAAGGACCGGCCGGGACTGCTGCGCGAAGCGGATGGCGGGTTGCTTTTGTTAGATGAGATCGGCGAACTGGGAGCGGACGAGCAGGCGATGTTGCTGCGGGCGCTGGAGGACAAGACGTTCCTGCCGGTGGGTGCGGACCAACCGGTGACGAGCGATTTCCAACTCATCGCGGGCACCAACCGGGACCTGCGCGCGGCGGTGGCCGGCGGCCGGTTCCGCGAGGATCTGTTAGCGCGGATTCATCTGTGGACGTTCGAACTGCCGGCGCTGGCCCAGCGGCGGGAAGACATCGCGCCAAACCTCGAATACGAACTGGAGCGCTATCGCCGGGCGCACCAGCGCGAGGCGGGTTTCAACAAGGAGGCGAAGCAGGCGTTCCTGCGCTTCGCCGAAGCGCCCGACACCCCGTGGCGCGGGAATTTCCGCGACCTCAACGCGGCCGTCACCCGGATGGCCACGCTCGCCCCGCGCGGCCGCATCCGCGTGGAAGAAGTGACCGAGGAAATCCAGCGGTTGCGCGAAAACTGGCACCGGCCGGGTGGCGCGCCACGCAGCGAGGCAGCGGATCTCACGGCCATCCTGGACGCGGACGCGCTGGCGGATCTGGACCCGTTTGACCGCGTGCAACTGGCGTATGTGGCGGCGGTGTGCCGGCGCTCTAACACCCTGTCCGGCGCGGGCCGGGAGATCTTCGCCATTTCCCGCAACAAACGCACGGTGACCAACGACGCGGACCGCCTGAAGAAATACCTGGCGAAGTTCCGCCTGACGTTCGAAGCCCTGCGGCCGCAGTGAGCGGGACGGGGAGTGTTAAATTGACATGGAGGAGGATTCGTCCCGCATCTTCATCTGCCTTGCGCGGTGGCGGGGAACCCATTAGACAGCAGGCACGATGTCCGACGATCCGCCGAACCCCCAACGAAACCCGTACCCCCCATTTCCCCGGTCCGGCCACCGGCTCTTCCATCGGCCTTCACCCCAAAAGCAAATTCCTAGCAATCAAAAGAAAAACCCGGCCGGCGAGGCGCCGGTCGGGGTTGGTGTGGCTATCTCAGCTCGCTGCGAGCCTGTTGGCCCGCTGCTTGCCCGTTTGGAAGCCAACCGGTTTTTCAAAGGCGGGCCGTTAAATGCGCCGTCTGCGTTTCATAAGCAGCCCTGCGGCCCCAATCAATAGCGCGGCGCCGGTTGAGGGTTCGGGAATCGTATCCATCCGGACATTATCCATCGCCACGGTGTTGTTGTTGTTTGCACCGGCGAATCCTCCTATGTCCGTTAATTCAAACCTTATCCCCAATTGGGTCCCCCCTAATCCACCAGGAATAGTCGTCTTGTCGAGATCCAGTGTAAGGTTCATCATGTTCGTGGAGAGGACTTGCGAGAAGTCAACCGGAAAGACCTGATTGAAGGGATTACTGTTTGGCATACACCCTGACGGGTGCCAGCCCCCAATTCGTCCGCCTCAAGGTGACTCCGAACTGACCCGCAGCCCGCGCTGCAAGGAAATCACCCGAACCCCTAACCAACCGCAGGGCCGCCGATCACCAGTCGGTGGCTCTGCTGCTTTTTGCCTGTAGCCAACCCCCATTTCCCCGCCCTCCGGACCGGCCATCACCCCAGCCACATCTCCAAATCCGCCATCGCAGCCCTGACATTGCCCTTGGCACCTTCCGCGATCTGGCGGGTGATGGTGATGGGAGCGCCCCAGCGCCGGGCGAGGAATGCCGCGAGGGGCTCGTTATCCGGTGGCTGGAGGCGGACCGATTGAAAGCGGGTCTGGAACCGTTCCGTTAGGCTTGGCAGGTCAAGGTTGGCAGTGCCGAGGAATTGCCTGCCTGGGATTCCGAGTCGCGGCGGCATGCAGAAAACCAGTCGATTGAGGGTCACGGGTTCGGCCGGCAGCGCGACGTTCACAGGACCCTACGAAACGAAAGACCTTGATCGGCTGCGGCGCTATGGCAGACGTGTAGCGGATGGTGTGGATTCCACACGGATTTGCCTGAGGGCAGCGTGAAGGAAGACAGTCAGGCCATCGCATCTCCGAATTCAGAAAAAAACTTTAAGAGAAAACGCGTGACATGGCGGGTGCGTTTGCCTAGTTCTGCACGCGCTTGACGTGAAACCGCACACACCATGAGCCAGCCCATCCGATTCACATTGCCCCAGCAGGACATCCCGACCCATTGGTACAACCTCCTGCCGGATTTCCCGGAACCGATGCCACCACCGCTGCATCCGGGCACCAAGGAGCCCATTCCTGCGGAAGCATTGCTGGCGATCTTCCCTGAAAACCTCGTCCAACAGGAGATGAGCCAGCAGGGCCTGATAGAAATCCCGGAAGAAGTGCGTGACATCTATGCTCTCTGGCGGCCCACGCCGCTGCTGCGCGCGGTGCGCTTCGAAAAGGCCCTGCAGACACCCGCCCACATTTACTATAAATATGAGGGTGCCAGCCCGGCCGGCAGCCACAAGCCCAACACCGCCGTCGCCCAAGCCTATTTCAACAAAGTGGCCGGCACCAAGCGGCTCGCCACCGAGACGGGTGCGGGACAGTGGGGATCGTCCCTGGCGCTGGCCTGCCGCCTCTTTGGCCTGGAGTGCAATGTTTACATGGTCAAGGTGAGCTATCAGCAAAAACCCTATCGACGCATGCTCATGCACACTTGGGGTGCCACGGTGCACGCCAGCCCGAGCGACCAGACCGAGTATGGGCGCAAGCTGCTCGCCGAGGATCCGCATTGCCCGGGCAGTCTCGGCATCGCCATCAGTGAGGCCATCGAGGACACCGTCACCCATCCTGACACAAAGTACTCACTCGGCAGCGTGCTCAACCATGTGTGCCTGCATCAGTCGGTCATCGGTCAGGAATCCATCAAACAAATGGAGTTGGCCGGCGAGGAACCCGATACGATCATCGGTTGCTGCGGCGGCGGCAGCAATTTCGCCGGACTGGCATTTCCATTCATGGAAAAGAAAATCAAGGAGCGGAAGAACTATCGCATTGTGGGGGTCGAGCCGTTCGCCTGTCCGACACTGACGCAAGGCGAGCTGCGCTACGACTTCGGGGATACGGCGGAAATGACGCCGTTGCTGATGATGTACACGCTCGGCCACAAGTTCATGCCGCCGTCCATTCACGCCGGCGGTCTGCGCTATCACGGCATATCACCGATGGTCAGCCATGCACTCAAGCTGGGGCTGATGGAAGCGGAATCCCATCACCAGACCAAGGTGTTCGAGGCCGGCACGTTGTTTGCCCGCAGCGAAGGCATCGTGCCCGCGCCGGAATCCGCCCATGCCATCGCATCCGTCGTGGATGAAGCCGTCAAAGCACGCGAAGCAGGCGAAAAACGCGTCATCCTCTTCAATCTGTCCGGCCACGGCCTGCTCGACCTGAGCGCCTACGAAACCTATCTATCAGGAAAAATGCAGGACGCATGAGCCCGGAGATTATCTCTCATCACAACCAATAATCCACAATCCTCAAATCATGAACATCAAACTCGTTAGTCTTTGCCTCGGCGCCGGTCTGTTTGCGCTGCCGG
Organism: Akkermansiaceae bacterium; assembly: GCA_903888515.1. Classification (GTDB taxonomy): domain Bacteria; phylum Verrucomicrobiota; class Verrucomicrobiia; order Verrucomicrobiales; family Akkermansiaceae; genus Luteolibacter. The sequence continues at coordinate 19,827 of CAISTY010000084.1, forward strand.
GAAACATTCAGGCCGCACAACCCGTCCCTATCATCGGCGGTCATTATGCCGCCGGTGTGGAGGGCATCAAAGGCGCGTCCCTGCCGCCGCCGGGCTTGTATTTCCGCGACTACAACATCGGATATTTCGCCGACCAGTTCGCAGACGGCCCGCCGAATTTTGACATCTCCGCATATATCAACGCCCCGCGCCTGATCTGGATCACCCCATACAAGATCCTGGGTGCCGACTACGGCATGGACCTGATCATTCCCTTCGGCTACATGGACTGGGGGTACGACACCCCCGGGGGACCTGATGGCGGCAGTTATTTCGGCATCGGGGATATCCAGATAGCACCGCTGCTGCTGTCGTGGCACTTCAAACAATTCGATCTCGCGTTTGGTTATGCGGTGTGGGCGCCGAGCGGGGACTATAGTCCCACCCGTCCTGATTTCATCGCGAAAGGCTACTGGTCGCACATGCTCACGCTGGGTGGCACCTGGTATATCGATCAGGAAAAAACCTGGGCCGTTTCATTGCTCAACCGCTACGAGTTCGCTCATGAACAAGAGCAAACCCACACCGACCCGGGTCAGGTTTACACCCTCGAGTGGGGAATCAGCAAGAGCCTCAGCAAAACAGTGGATATCGGCCTGATCGGCTACTACCAACAGCAAACCACCAAGGACAGCGGACAGTGGGCATCGAAACTGCGCGACCGCATCGTGGGCATCGGCGCGGAAATAAACATGTTCTGCCCCAAAATTGGCATGTTCACATCAATCCGGTATGCCGGTGAATTCAACGCCGTGCAACGACCGGAAGGCCAGTTGCTCGCCGTGACCCTGACCAAGCCTCTCTAACATTCCGCCCCTGCGGGGCAGGGATCGTGTGACACCCGCAAATCGTGGCTGTGGCTTTTAGCCGCAGACAGTGGGCGCTGGGTCGCGCGGAATGATATCCATCCCCAATCGAGCGGCACGAGAATGACGCTTGGCAAGCGGGCTTGAGCAGTGGAAATTCGGCGCACGATGCGATTGAGTCTTGCCGAATTGCGCGATGGCCTGCCCAAGGGCGGATTGTTTGGCGGCGGCACGTGGCGCGGGTCACCCGAACCGCTGGGCCTGTCACGGGAGGAAGCCGGGTGCATGATCGGGTTGGCTCATCCGTTGGCAAAATTCCAGCAGGCGTGTGACAATCTCTATCGGCGCAGCGCGGCAGGCAGCGTGCCCGGATGGCTGGCTGGTCTGCTAGACGCGGGCAAGCCGGATTGGATGGTCCGGTTGCAACGGGCACCCACTACGGCAGCGCAATTTCCGCGGGTGATCCGGCCGGATTTGATGTTGACGGAAAGCGGCTTCGCGCTGACCGAGCTGGACAGCGTGCCGGGTGGCATCGGCGTGACGGCATGGCTGGCGCGGACGTATGCCAACGCCGGATTCAACGTGCTCGGCGGCGCCGATGGGATACTCGATGGCTTCAGATCCTTGATGCCCGATGGTGGCTCGGTGCTCGTTTCCGAGGAGTCGTCCGACTATAGGCCGGAAATGGAATGGCTCACCGCCGAACTCGGCCCCGCTTGGAATGTGCAAGCCGCCGAAACATACGAACCCGACGGTCGCGCGCTCTATCGGTTTTTCGAACTCTTCGATTGGCAATCCGTGCCTTTTGTTAGAAAACTCGCCACTGGTGCCGCCGCCGCCGAAATCCGGATTTCGCCGCCGTTCAAGCCGCATCTGGAGGACAAGTTGTGGCTGGCGCTGTTGTGGTCGCCGGCACTCAGGAATATCTGGCGGCAATCCTTGCGTGGCAACCACCTCAAACGCCTGCACGATCTGGTGCCTTTCGGCTGGGTGCTGGATCCCACACCGTTGCCACCGCACGCGGTCCTGCCACGGATCCAGGCGCACTCGTGGGAGGAGGTCGCCCGCTTCAGCCAGAAGGAGCGTCATCTGGCGCTCAAAATCAGCGGGTTTCATGAGACGGCGTGGGGATCGCGCGGGGTGTTCATCGGCCATGACATGCCCGGCCCCGAGTGGGCGGCGCTGCTTCACAGCGCGCTGGAGCAATCCTCGACGCAGCCATGGATACTCCAGGAATTCCGCGAAGCCCGCGTGATCACCCATCCGGTGTTTCGCGCGGACGGATCGGTGGAAATGATGCGCGGACGAGTCCGCCTGTGCCCGTATTTCTTTACCGATGATGCGGCTATCACCACCTTCGGCGGTTGTCTGGCCACCATCGTGCCCGCAGACAAAAAGAAAATCCACGGCATGAGCGACGGCGTGCTGGTGCCTTGTGTGATCGCTTGACCCGGGAAAAAAGAACGGCCCGGTGTTGCCACCGAGCCGTCACGTCATGAAACCTGGACGTTGAAAAAATGAGATTTACCGGTGCTCAGATGAGCCCTGCCTTCTTGAGCGTCACGAAAGCACCGTTTTTGTTGATTGTTTTGAGAGCGCGGCAACTCAGCTTGATGCGCATGTACTTGCCGAGTTCCGGCACCCAAATGCGTTTGACTTGCAAATTCGGGGAAACGGTGCGCAGGACCCGCTTGGTGATGTGACGACCAATGCCACCCTTTTTCTTGGCCAATCCCGACCGGTGGATTCTTCCGCCAGAACGGACGCGGGTTCCTCGAATGCTGCAAATACGTGCCATGACTTGAAATGTGTGATGTTGCGGGGCGCGAAGAATGGCCTTGTATATCCAGCCGTCAAGCTGAATTCCACCCCGTCCGCGATTAATTTTTCAGGCGATTCTTGCGCAACTTGTCCACCCAGCGCTCGACATCCTTGAAAATCACCTCTTTTTTCTCGTCATACATCAGGAGGTGATAAGCGTTGGGATAGTTTCGGTAAGTGACGGAGGTACCCGCCGGAACGCGTGCGACAAACCCCCGCACGTCCGAATCACTGTTGAAAACATCCTTCCCGCCGTGCAGGACCAGTACCGGGGATCGCAAGGTGCTCGCGCAATCGTTCATGCGGTCAATGAGCAGGGCCAAGGCGCCAACAAACCGCAGGGTGTACTGCTCGACATGATACGGGTTCTTTTTCACCTGTTCGGCATGATGCGACTTCTGGGTCATCTGGAAGTCCTGCCCGCCTGCCAGCGTGTCAAGAGAAACGCGGGCCATGGGCATGGTCGAGGCCGCGATCTGGATCAACGCCGGCGTCCAGGCCGGAATGTCATCACGGAACCTAACGATGGGAGAGGACAGCACCAAGCCATCGCAGGGCGGATCACCGGGCGGGGCTTCATGCCATGCGTGAGCTGCGATCTGGGCTCCGATGCTCTCGCCATACCAGACGACCTTGGCAGTCGGGTGCCGTTCTTGCACAAGTTGGGTAAAGGCGAACAAATCGCGATACCAATCCTTCGGATCCCCGATGTCACCACGGCGCTCACGGATCGGATCGCTGCCCTGGCCGCGCACTTCATACGCATAGAGCCCCGTCTTCGGTTGATGTTCCATGAGATGCTTGCCCAGATTGGCGTAATCGATGGACGCGCCGCAAAACCCGTGGATGCCGATCAGCACCACATCCGGCTCGGTGGTTTCCGAAATCCACTGGCGGTAGCCAAAGGTGTCACTCTTCACACTGGTCTTCTGACCGGGTGTTTTCGTGAAAGACACCGTCGTGTAGCGGGGCGCGCATGCCCCCATCAACGCGGCAGACACGCAAACCCCAAGCGTCAGAACGCTGATGGACAACCCTCGCTTCACGGATGCCAATATCGCCAATTTCCCGGATTTTGCAATCCCGAATGCATCCCGCCCGCAAAAATCCCATGCTGCGCGGGCACACACCCGCGTCCCCCAAACCATCCCCGCCCCGAAGTCCCGCAGGCCTCGCACGCCGCAGTCCGGAATGCATGGCCTTGGACATCCGGCATGCGTCGGCCTCCGCTTCATCGCCCTTGTGCCGCCTCGGCATCGCGGTAGCGGTAACAGGCCGCGACCACGCTGAACAAAATGGCGACGATGAACGAAAGCCCCGCATACATCATGAACCTCCCCGAGGTCACGGCAGCGTCCCCTCCACTACCGGCAAATGTTTTCGTGATGAATGCCACCAACAGATTGCCCGCTGCCACGGTCAGTAGCCAGAAGCTCATGATCAGGCTCTTCATTTCCGGAGCGGCTTCCCGGTACGCAAACTCCAGTCCTGTGGTGGAAACCAGAACCTCCGCCGTCGTCAGCACGATGTAGGGCAGCATCTGCCAGGCGACGGAAAGCTGTGCGCCCGCTTCCAACCGTTGCTGCAACCCCGCAACGATCACGTAGGAAAAGGCGGCGAGAAACATGCCGTAGCTCATGCGCCTCAGGGGTGTCGCGAATCGGCCGAGTCGCGGATAAAGCAGCAGTGTCAGCACCGGCACGAGAAGCATGACGAGCAGGGGATTCGCCGATTGCATCTGCTCCGCGCCGATGTGCAGACCGAGCAAATCAAATGCCAGCATCTTCTCGCCTTGTAACACCCAGGTCGAACTCGTCTGATCGAACAACGACCAGAACGGCGACACCAGCGCGAACACACCCAGAATCGGCAGCACGGACTTCGCCGCATCCACTTCACGTGCGCTGAAACGCTGGTGCGCCGCGCTCCAAAAACCCTTGCCTGCGTCCTTCGTGCTCGTCATCGCATGCCAGAAAACCTTGATGAAACCCGCAGTCCTCGTTTCACGGTTCGGCGGCACCCGGACGTAATGCTTCGTGCCCAGCCAGAAAATCAGCGTGGCAATCGCCATCAGAATGCCGGGCACGCCAAATGCCCAACTGTAGCCGTGATGGTTTTTCACCCATGGCACAACGAGAAACGAAAAGAACGAGCCGAGGTTGATGCTCCAGTAAAATGCTCCGTAGGCCTTTTGGAGCAGATGCGATTGCTCGGGTTTGAATTGGTCACCCATGAACGCCGACACGCATGGCTTGATGCCGCCCGAACCAAATGCAATGAGCGCCAACCCGGAAAAGAGGCACCATATCCTGCCGTCCACACCGCCCGCAAAATCGCTGCACGCCAATACGCCGTGACCGGCGCAGTAGAACAACGACACCCACAGGATGGTGTGGTAACGCCCGAAGAATTTATCCGAAATCCATGCTCCGAACAGCGGCATGAAGTAGTTGGCGGACACGAACATGTGTATGATTTCAGTCGATCTGTCCGCCGTCTGACCCAATCCCCCCTGCATCACCGTGCCTGTGATATATCCCGCTAAAATACTGCGCATCCCGTAGTAGCTGAAGCGCTCGCACGCTTCGTTGCCGACGATGTATTTCACCTGCGACGGAAAACGGTTCGAGCCTGGCTGCGCTGCGTTCATGATTGTGGCTGGCGTGTGGCTAACGGGAAACAACCGTGATGGCCAGATATTTGTTTGCAGGATGCCCGAGCCCGGGAATGTCCATGCGCCTATCGTGGGATGTCAAGACGGTGTTTCGGTGTCACGGATTTCCCCGGGCAACCCGCAGCTTCGGGCTTGGAATTTTATTGGAATTTCATCGCCTTTACCGGGACATGCATTAGTGTCGTCACAGCCATCACGACTATGAAACCATACTCCTGCGCCATCACGGCGTTTTTGGCCATCGCCATGGCCGCTGCCGCCGCTCCGCGGCTGGTTGTCTCCACCCCAGCGCTGGTTCCCGAATCGAAAATCGATCTGGTGCTCGACCTGCCCGTCATCGAAACCTCGGAAATCGGCACAACCACCGATAATTCCTGGCTCGAGATCAAACCGGCCCTGCCCGGAAAACTGCGCTGGAAGGCCCAGAACATCGCCGCGTTCCTGCCCGACCAAGCACCGGCTATCAGCACCACTTATACGTTCTCGATCCCCAAGAACCGCAAACACCTCGACTCCTCGCCCGTTCCCGCCGGGAAATTCACCACGCTCGCGTCGGAGGATTTTCGCATCGTTGCCGCCTCGTCCCCTAACCGATGGTCCTCCGATTACTCCCCCTCCACCAGCGAGTGGATGGTGATTTTCAACGACGCGATCGATCCCGCTGCGGCGTCCGCCTTTGTGACCTTCGCATCCAAGTCCGGCCAGCGCGTGGCCGCCCAACTGGAACGCCCCACCTTCGACCGTGCCGGCTACCACGCCACAAATCAAAAACCCTGGGCCGCCCGCTGGGGCCAACCATCCACCGGGAAATCCCCGCCAAACGCCCTCCTGCCCCATGGCTTCATCGCCAAACCGATCAGCCCCTTGCCTCCCGGCGAGGCTTGGCAGTTGTTCGTCCTCAAAGGCCTGCCTAACACCTCCGGCATGGCGCGTCTCAAGGAGGATGCCGCCTACGAAATCGGCACCATCGCGCCCTTCCGCATCACGGAAATCAAGTCCTCTATCATCGCCGACCAACCACGCAAAATCATCGTCACCTTCAACCATCCCGTCCCGAAATCCCTGCCACCTGATTTCCTCTCCTCCTGCGTAACCATCACCCCGCGCCCGGAAAACCTCAAGGCCGTCATCGATAAGGACCAACATAATGACATCGAGTTCACCGGCAATCTGGCGGATATCGACAAATACTCCGTCACGATCAAACCACCATTCTCCTCCCGCGACGGACTCGCCCTGCAAGCCGCAAGCACCAAGGCCGTTGCCTTCGAACACTTGGACCCGCAATTGACCCTGCCGACCGACAACCAGGCCCAGCTTGCCGATGGCCATCGCAGCTACCGCGTCCAAACCGTCAACCTCGCCAGCCTCCATGTGCGCATCAAGAAACTCGCCAACAACGATCTGATCCGCGCCTATCAGGGATACTGCAATTATACCGGCATCGGCCCTAACGGAAAAGCCGTCACCCCCACCGCTCCACTGCCATGGCCGCTGGTCGTCGGTGAGACCATCGTCGAGAAAGACATCCCGCTCGGCAACCCGATCGACACCTCCAAGGAAATCACCCTGCTGTGGGATCAACTCCTGCCCAAGGAACTGCGTCACGCGGCACTCTTCCTCGATATCACCGGCACCCCGCTGCCCGGTGCGGATAGCCAGGGCCGCTCTAACACCCAGGCGCTCATCCAACTCACCGATATCGGCCTGGCCTGGAAATTCACCGCCAACGAAGCGCTCGTTTACGCGTTTTCCTGCACTACCGGTGCTCCCCTGCCAGACATGAAAATCCAGCTTTTCGGCGATGACTGCCGTGCTCTCGATGCGGTCACCACCAACGTCTCGGGCCTCGCCACCGTGCCCCGCCCGGATGCCGTCCGCCACCTCCTCGCCGCACTCGGCACCGATGCTTATATCACCGCGTTCGATGCCACCCTCGCCACCGTCGGCCTCTGGCATTTCCCGGTCCGCTACGCCTGGAACAAACCCCCGGAGTCCGTTAGAAAGGCTTTTCTTTTCACCGACCGCTCGCTCTATCGGCCCGGCGAAACCGTCCACCTCAAGGGGATCCTCCGCACCCTCCGCGGCAATGCCATCGAACCCGTGAAACCAAGCCCCGCCCGCATCGTCATCCACGACCCCACCGACAAGGAAATCTCCAGCCAGCCGATCACCCTATCATCTAACGGTTCATTCGATTTCTCCCACACCCTCGCCCCGTCACAAACCGGCACCCACTTGATCCGCCTCGAATTCCCCGACGAACTCGCCGCCGCAGAAGCCAAAGAGGAATCCGATGATGAATCCGACGACAGGGACTGGCAGAAAAAGGAAAACATCATGGCCAGCGCACGCTTCGAACTGCCGCTGCGCGTCGAGGAGTTCCGCCGCAACGCCTTCGAAATCACCCAGACCATCCCCACCCCCGACATTGGCGCCAAGACCGTCACCGCCAAACTCGGCGCCAAATACTATCAAGGCCAGGCGGTGGCCTCCGGCACGGTGAAACACTACAGCCGCGTCACCGCCAAAAACCCCTACCCCGAACGCTTCCGGGATTTCCTCTTCGGCAACCACCGCTCTTACGACCGGGGTTATTGGTATCACTATTTCGGCTATCAGGATAACGATCAGGACGATTCCACCAGCCACACCACCCAACTGCAGGGGGATGCACTACTCTCCGCCGATGGCGCCGCCACCCTTTCTATCGAAATCCCCCAAGCCGATTTCCCCACCCCGCAGGATGTCGAAATCTCCTCGGAAGTCACCGATGCCAACCTCCAGACACTCACCGCCACCACCACCGCCACCGTGCATCCGGCAGACGTCATCGTCGGCATCTCGCGCATCGACAAACTCATCCGCGCCGGTGAACCCGTGACGCTCAAAATCGTCGCCATCGATCCCGATGAACAACCGTTCAAGCAGCCGCTCAAACTCACCGCCACCCTCACCCGCGAGGTCAACAACACCGTCAAATCCCAAACCCCCGCCGGAGAAACCTCCACCCGCAACGATGTGACCGAGGAACCCGTGACCACCTCCGAAATCACCCTCGACCCCGCGGCCTCCGCCCGTGATGGCCTAACATTCTCCATCACCCCGAAATCCAACGGCCTGCATTTCCTCACCCTCCGCGGCTCCGACCCCCAGGGACGACCTTTCGCCACCGCCATCAGCTTCCACGTCTACGGAACCCATGAATACCCGTGGCTCTATGAGGACGGCATGCGCGTGAAACTCGTCGCCGAAAAAAAATCCTATCAGCCGGGTGAAACCGCGCGCGTGCTCGTGCTCTCGCCCATCGAGGGCACCGCGCTCGTCACCGTGGAGCGTGAAAAAGTCCTCCGCTCGTTCCTCATCCCGCTCAAGGCGGACAACCCGGTCATCGATATTCCCCTAACAGACGAGGACGCTCCCAATGCCTTCGTTTCCGTGCTCATCGTCAAGGGTGCCAAGGAATCCGCCCGCAAACACAAGTCCCCCCAACTCCGCCTCGGATATTGCGAATTGCTCGTCACCAACCTCCGCGACACCCTCGCCGTCACCTTCGACCCACCCGCCGACAGCTACCGCCCGGGCGAACAAGTCACTCTATCAGGGACGGTCGCACTCGCCGGCGGCAAGCCCGCCGCCAAAGCCGAAGTCACGCTCTACGCCGAGGACGAGGGCACGCTCGCCGTGATGGGATACGAAACACCCGATCCAATGAAACATTTCTATCAACCCCGCAACCTCGGTGTGGAGGCCGGCACCTCGTTCGAGTCATTTCTAGCAGAAGACCCGGAAATGCAGGACTTCAACAACAAGGGCTTCTTCATCGGCGGCGGCGACGGCGATGATCCTGCCAAACTCGCCAACCTGCTGCGCCGGAACTTCGATCCCTGCGCCACATGGGCGCCCACCCTGGTCGCCGATGCCTCCGGCAAATTCTCCCATACCTTCAAGCTCCCGGACACGCTCACCCGCTACCGGGTCATCGCCATCGCCCATCATGAGGTCACCCGCTTCGGCCATGCGGAGGCCGCCATCATCGCCAAAAAAGACCTGATGCTGGAACCGAAAGCCCCGCGCTTCGCCAACCAAACGGACACGATCCACCCACAGGTGCTGGTGCAAAACGCGTCCCGCTTCACCGGCACATGGAAAATCACCTACAACGCCCACGACTCTAACGGAACGCCGGTTTGCCGCGCGCTGGGCACCACCTCGGAAACGGTCTCGCTCGCTCCCGGTGCGTCCGCAACCGTGGTCTTCCCCACCCTCGCGGAAACCACCGGTGAAGCCGTGCTCACTTGGAAAGCCACCCCCGTTTCACTCAAAAACGGCATCATCGGCGCGCCCGGAACACTCAACCTGTTCGACGCCGTGGAATCCCGCTTCCAGGTGCTCTATCCCATGCCGCTGCTCCGCCAGGTGAAATTTGTCAAACTTGATCGACCCGGCGCCCAGGCCGACCTGCGCAAGGTGCTCGATGCGGGGCTGTTAGACGGCAGTGGCACCATCGATCTCGAGTTCGCGCGCTCTCCGCTGGTCGAGGCGGCCGGTTCCATCGACTTCCTTCTGCACTATCCGTACGGTTGCGTCGAGCAAACCACGTCTTCGCTCATCCCGTGGTGCGCCGTGGATTCCCTCAAGGATGTCATCCCGGCGTTCGCCAAACTGCCGGAGAAAAAAGTCCGCGCCACCATCCAGGCCGGTGCCGATAGACTGCTCTCGATGCAACTTCCTAACGGATCGTTCACCTACTGGCCGGGCGGTACCGATACCGTCGACTGGGCCACTCCCTACGCCGGCATGGGCCTCATGATGGCCTCCGCCGCAGGTGCCAGCGTGCCCGATTCCGCCATCGAATCACTCAAACAATACCTCATCGAAAGCCTGCGCGGCCTTGCCAGCGCCAAGTCCGCTTACGCGCTCGAATCCCACGCCCGCACACTCCTCGTGCTGGCGCTCGCCGCCGCACCCCAACCCGCCTATCAGAACGCGATGATCGACCGCCTGGCACAACTCACACCCGCCGCCCGCAGCATGTTGGCCGCCGCCATCGCCGAGGCGAACCCGGATAACAAAACCAAGCTCGCCACCGCCCGCTCCGTCCTCACCTCCAAGGTCCCCATCACCCTCAAGGATGACGATTGGATGCCATGGTCGCCGGACAAGGCGCTCGAGTTGCTCGCCTGGCTCGCCATCGCTCCGGATGGCCCCGAAACCACGGCCACCCTCGACCGCTTGCTCAACGAACGCAATCCCTACGGCCACTGGCGCAACACCTGGGTCAATGGCTGGGCGATCCTCGCCATGGGCCGCTACGCCCAATACGAAAAAAAACCCGCGAAATCCATCGCTCTGAAACTCGATACCCACGACGGCTTCGAAACCATCCATCTATCTCCTGACCATCCCACCGCCACCCGCACCCTAACGCTCGGACCGAATCTGAAGCTCGGTGTCAACGCCGACCAAAACGCGTTTGTCCGTCTCCGCGTCGCCTCCAGACCGCCGGTCGCCCCGCTCCAACCAGTTTCTAACAACGGATTGTCCATCGACCGCATCTATCACCGCGTCAAACCGGATGGTTCCGCCGAACCTCTCACAAATCCGAAACCCGGTGATCTCATCCGTGTTTCCCTGCGTGTCACCCTGCCCAAGGACGACACCCGTTATCTCGTTATCGAGGACCTGCTCCCGGCGGTGCTGGAAACCGTCAACACCGATTTCCAATCGCAAAAAAGTGCCCTCGACGTCCGCACCAGTGAGAACGATTGGAATATCAGCCACTCGGAACTCCGCAGCGACCGCGCCGTCTTCTTCCTCGATCACATCTGGCGCAAAGGCACCTATACTGTCACCTATCTTGCACGCTGCACCCTTGCTGGCCAGGCCACCGCCCCCCCCGCCAAGGTCGAGTCCATGTATGACCCGGAAAACTTCGCCCTCTCCGCCTCACGCGTGTTCCATGCCAGGTAATCACAGAACTCAGCAAACCACCTCGTTTGGGTCGAATGGCCGAGCAAGTTCGATTCCCTCAATTTCACGGGGCGAGGCGTTCGATGTGCCAATCGTTGGTGGTGCGGCGGTAGAGGAAGCGGTCGTGGAGGCGGGCCGGGCCGCCCTGCCAGAACTCGAAGGAAGCAGGCACCACGCGGTAGCCGCCCCAGAAGGAAGGCAGCGGGATATTGCCGTGCTGGAATTTTTCGCGGATTTCGGCGAGTTTCTGGAGGAGGAATTTTCGTGAGGTGATGACATCGCTCTGGTTGGAAACCCACGCGCCGATTTGTGATTCGCGCGGCCGGGTGGCGAAGTAACGCAATGATTCCGCAGAGCTGATTTTTTCGGCACGGCCTTGGATGATGACCTGGCGTTCGAGCGTGAGCCATGGGAATAACAGGGACACATGCGGGTGGATTGCGATCTGCTTGGCTTTGCGGCTGCCATGGTTGGTGAAAAACACGAAGCCGTCGTGATCATAGTATTTGAGCAACACGGTGCGTTGCCATGGCATGCCGGATTCGTCCACCGTGGCTAGGGACATGGCGTTGGGTTCAGGCACGGCGAGTTCGGTGGCGTGCATGAACCACGCGCTGAACTGCGCGACGGGATCCGGGTTCAGATCCTCGCGGTGCAAGCCGCGGTCGGAATATTCTTTGCGGAATTCGGCCAGATCCATGGTCAAGAGCTATCCTTACAAGCCTGCTAACGCAAGCCGCCAGGTCCGGCTTTTTTCGGGGTGTCGAAGGTGACATCGGTGATGGACAGGCGCCGACCGCTGGCGGGATCGTGGGTTGCCACCTGCATTTTTCGCAGGGTCCAAACATCCTTGGCGATCTGCATGACGTCCTCGACTTGGAACTCCTTGAGGACGCCGCCGTTTTTGTCGTGGCCGCGGATTTTCATGAACGCGCCGAATTTCACATGCACCCAGACATAGACGACCTCGTAGCGGCCGGCGGAGTCACGCGGTTTGTTGACGCGGATTTTGTGACACGATTGTCCGCCGACATTTTCCTGGCCTTCGAGTTTTGGATTCGGCCAGTAGAAGAAGCGCAACGCGAGGTCTTCATACGTCAGATCGGTGCCGGCGATGGATTGAACGAGTTTGTCAGGCGGAAAGCCGCGGGTCTTGCCATCGATCATTTCGAACAAATTGAAGGTGGCTTCGCCGATGCGCATGTGGAAGACCCGCCACGGGCCGTTGTTTTCCGCGAACTGGAACTGGATGTCCTTGCCCTTGAGAAAAAGCGTGACCGGAGTCTTCTGGTTGCCCTTGCGGAGATTTCCGCTGAGCCCATCGTCGAGCTTGGTGAGCGTGGCGGAGATCCGCGCACCCTCGAGAATCGCCTTGGCGTCGGGCGGTGCGGCAACACCCGCCAGGGTGGCAAATACGGAAATCGCGAGCACGGCGGACATGGGATGCATGGCCGGAGCATGGGCAATACCGGGGGATTGGACAAGCATTGCGGCAACTTCCTGCAAAAAAACCCGCACGGTCGGCACCATGTTAAAAACTTTTTTTGAGGCTTGATGATCCGGGGCCGGGCGAATTGGATGGTCACAACGTATCCACCGTTGTCATCCCCCATGAGCCTACGCAAGCAACTCGCCGATATGCTTCCCGCCTTGCTTCCGGGAAATCCCGCCGATGCCATCAAAGGCACCGAGTTGATCAGTCTGACCCGCCTGCAACTGACGGGCAATTATTCCGACGCTTCGTTGAGGTATCATTTTTCCATCATGTCGTGCGATCCCGCCTCGCCGATTGCGAAGGTCGAGAAGGGTCAGGGATACTATCGCCGCAGCATGCCATTGCCCGCTCTATCAGGTGCGCAGGAGTTGCTTGCCCTGACCCAGGGCCGGCTTGACGATCTCGCCACCGTCGATCAGGACCTCATGGACAACACCATGCTGCGGATCGGGAAATTCCGCGCGGTGGTCACCCGTTATTTTGAAATCAACGGTCGCTTTCCCTTCGCCTTCCGCCAGGCATTCGGCAAGCATTCACCGCTCAGCAATTTATGGAAATATCCCGAGTTGGTGCTGGTCGATTGGGAAACCGGCGGCTCGTTGGACGAAGAGATGTCGCTCGATGAGGTGATGCTTGCATTCAAACAGCGCCTGGGCATCGCCCCGTTCCGTTTGCATGCCGCGAGACTGCGCATCCAGTCGTCGCTGCAAACCTACCGCGAGGATTTCTATCAGACGCTCGCGGTTTCGATGTGGACGCAAGGCGGCGAACTGATCTACGCCGCACCCATTGACGACGAAGCGCTGGCCGACAGTCTGCGCCGGCTGAGCGCCGCATTCGGGGTGGGCGTGACATCGTTCGGTCTAACACCGGAGGCCTTGGACGAATTGCCGCGCCCGGCGAACATCCTCAACGCCCATCCGCGCGAAACCGAGGCGATCATGGGAAAACTCGATATCAACCGGCTCGCGGCCCCCCAATCCAGACCGCAGCTTGACTGGAGCGCGCTCACATCGCTGCGCAATGAATCCGAGGATGCGGAAAACCTCGTTCGTTGGCTGACCCGTTGCATAGACGAACGCCGCGCCGAGCCCTTCAAGGACGAGTGACATGTGGACATTCAAGAGTGTGGCAGTGGTCGGATCCGGGGCCGTGGGTTTGTATTACGGCGGGCGACTGGCGGCGGCGGGGTGTGATGTTAGATTTCTGTTGCGGGCGGATTATGAGGCGCTGGCGCGGGGCGGACTGCGGGTGAAGAGCGTGCATGGTGATTTTGAAGTGCCGCAGCTCCAGGCATTCCGGACGGCGGGCGGGATCGGTCCGGTGGATCTGGTGATTGTGGCGTGGAAGGCCACGGCGAACTCTCATCTTGGCGCGGTGTTGCCGCCCTTGCTGCATGCGCAAACGCAGGTGCTCACGTTGCAGAATGGCTTGGGGAATTGTGAATGCATCGCGGATATCACCGGCCCCGCACGGGTGTTAGGCGGACTCTGTTTTGTCTGCATCAACCGGATGGCACCGGGTCTTGTGAACCACTCGGCCGGCGGACGGGTGGACATCGGGGAATGGCGGCCGGGCGTGCCCGGACGCGCGGCGGAGATTGTACGGCGCTTCAAGGCGGCGGGTATTCCTGCGGCTGCGGTGGACAACTTGGAACGATCCCAATGGGAAAAACTCGTTTGGAACATCCCCTTCAATGGTCTATCTGTGGCGGAAGGCGGCGTGACCACCGACGTGCTGCTGGCATCGGCCGCGACCGCACAGGAAATCCGCATGTTGATGGAGGAGGTGATCGCGGCGGCACGCGGTCTCGGACACGATCTCGGGGATGATTTGATCGCATACAACATCGAGCGCACCCGTCCGATGGGCCCCTATCGGACGTCCAGCATGATCGATTTTATCGAGGACCGGGAACTCGAAGTGGGCGCGATCTGGCAGGAACCCGTGCGGCGCGCGAAAGCCGCCGGCATCTCCATGCCACACACCGAGAAATTATTGCGAAGAATCGAATCGACCCGCAGGCCCGGATTTCGATAATCGACTTATGGCTGACCGCGAGGATCTCAAGAATCTTTCACTGCTGGGCACATCAGAGACACGCTTGCCGTCCTGTCCGGAAGAGGCGCGGCTGGAAGTTTTTCCGAACCAGCGCCCGGGTCGGCGGTATTGGATCACACTGAATTGCCCGGAATTTTCCTCGTTGTGTCCGGTGACCGGGCAGCCCGACAGCGCGCGGATCGTGATTCGCTACATTCCCGGCGACACCTGCGTGGAAACCAAGAGTCTCAAGTTTTATCTCGCCTCCTATCGGAACCAACCGGCGTTCAACGAGGAAATTGTCAACCGGATCCTCGATGATCTGGTGCGCATCATGCAACCCGCGGAGTTGATCGTGCACGGCGAGTTTGCGCCGCGCGGCGGGATTCAACTGACGGTGGAAGCCACCTATCCCGAATCCGCCGCCGCATTGTCATGAAAGTATGTGTGCTGTTGAGTGGTGGTATGGATTCGGTGACGGTGTTGCATGAGGCGATGCGCACCCACGAGGTGGTGGCGTGTTTATCCTTCGATTACGGCGCGAAGCACAACGCCCGCGAGATACCATTCGCGAGGCTGCACGCGCGGCGTCATGGCATCCCGCACCACACGCTGGCGCTGGAGTTCGTGGACCGGCTGTTCAAATCCGACCTGTTACGGTCCGGCGGGGCGATTCCGGACGGCCACTATGCCGAGGAGTCGATGCAACAAACGGTGGTGCCGTTCCGCAACGGCATTATGTTAGCAGTGGCCGCCGGTTATGCGGAGAGCATCGGAGCCGGGGGCGTGGTGATCGCCGCGCATGCGGGAGACCACGCGATCTATCCGGACTGTCGCGAGCCGTTCCTGCGGGCGATGGGTGAGGCGATGGCCGAGGGAACTTACGCGAAGATCCAATTGCTGCGGCCATTCATCACTCTCGACAAGGCGGGAATCGCGCGCCGGGGAGCCGCGCTGGGCGTGGATTTCTCGGAAACCTGGTCCTGTTACAAGGGCGGGGAAATCCATTGCGGGGTGTGTGGCACTTGTGTCGAGCGGCGCGAGGCGTTTCTATTGGCTGGCTTGCCCGATCCAACCGTTTATGAGCAGACTCCCGTGCTGCCCCGGCCCACCTGAATCCTCATCTTCCTCCACCCATGCCCTACCGCATCTGCAAATCCCTGGAAATCGAAAATGGCCACATGCTCACCAAGCATCCGGACAAATGCCGCTTTCCACATGGCCACAGCCGCAAGGTCGAGTTGGTGCTCGAGGCCGACGAGTTGGATGAAAACCAGATGGTCTGCGATTTCAAAATCATCAGCGAAGCCGTCGGGCAATGGCTGGAAACCTTCGACCACGCACTGTGCATGAATACCGCCGACCCCGCCTATCAGGAACTCAAATCCCGTTACGGCGCCCGCGTGATCGGCTTTGAAAACCAGGACCCGACCACCGAATTGATGGCACGCACGATTTTCGAGCACGCCGCACAATCCCTAACCGCCCGCGCCGCCCGCAGTGATACCCTCTATCGACTCGCCGCCGGCGTGCGCCTCGTGCGGGTGCGGGTGTGGGAAACCTCGTCTTCCTGGGCCGAATACACACCCCATCCCTGAACCATGACCCGCAGAAAACCAACATCACCATTACCTGATATCCAGTCCACCCCGGACACCCGTGGCATCGCGATCAACCAGGTCGGCGTGTCCGACCTGCGCTATCCGATCCACGTGACGGACCACCACGGCAAGCCGTTTCCCACGGTGGCCACCCTGTCGATGTCGGTGCTGCTGCCGCATCACTTCAAGGGCACGCACATGAGCCGGTTTCTGGAAGTGCTCAGCAAGCACGAAGGGGAAGTGACATCCTATACATTGCCAGACATCCTCCATGACCTCAAGGAACGGCTGCATGCCGAAGAGGCGCATATCGAGGTTGCCTTCACTTACTTCGTCACCAAGCATGCGCCGGTCTCGGGTGCGGCCGCGAAGGTCGGCTGCGATTGTTTGTTCATCGGGACATCCAACGGCACCACCGATGATTTCGTGCTGCGCGTAACCGTGCCTGTCACGACGCTGTGCCCGTGCAGCAAGGAGATCAGCGATTACGGCGCGCACAACCAGCGCAGTTATGTGACACTCGAAGTCCGCCCGAAACCCAAGGGCAACAAATGCGAATTGATTTTCATCGAGGAATTGATCGCGATTGCCGAAAAGTCCGGCTCCGCGCCGGTCTATGCCTTGCTCAAGCGTACCGACGAGCGCCACGTGACAATGCAGGCGTATGACCATCCGGTATTCGTCGAAGATGTGGTGCGCAACGCCGCCGCCCTCCTCCATGCCGATCCACGAATCGCATCCTTCACCGTCAAGGCGGTGAACCAGGAGAGCATCCACGACCACAATGCCTTCGCCGTGATCTCCGGACGCGCGACGGACGCGAGCTGATAGACCAAGGTGCCAGAGGTCATTCCAGCCGCTGTATTGTTAGATTCCTACGCGCACGGAGTGTTTCCCATGGCGCATGAGGGCGAAATCCTGTGGTTTTCCCCGGTGCGGCGCGGCTTGATCCCGTTAGATGATCGTTTCCATGTGCCGCACGGGCTCAGGCGGAGCCTGCGCCGCAAGCCATTTGATGTGAGGTGGAACACCGCGTTCCGCGAGGTGATGCTCGCTTGCGCGGCGCGGGAGGATACGTGGATCGACGCGGTGATTATCGAAAGTTACTGCGCGTTGCACGAGGCCGGCTATGCGCACTCGGTGGAATGTTGGGACGACGAGGGTCTGCAAGGCGGGCTTTATGGGGTCGAGTTGCCGGGGGTGTTTTTCGGTGAAAGCATGTTTTCGCGCAAGTCCGACGCCTCGAAAATCGCGCTGGTCGGTTTGGTCGAGCGCCTGCGAGTCCGCCATTTCCGTTTGCTCGACACCCAGTGGATGACCCCGCACCTCCGCCAGTTCGGCGGCTATGAACTCACCCGCCACCAATACACCGCCGCGCTGCGCGAAGTCTTGTCCGGGGGGCAGGTCCGATGAAGGGAAATGGTGGAGCATCGCCGTCGCGGAGGTGAGGGCGAAGTCGAGTTATGAAAAGAGTTATGAAAAGACTTGAAATATCCGGGGATTCGGGTAGTACTTTCATTCATGAAATCGCTGTCACTTTGTTTGTGCGTTATTGGATGGATGGGTTCCACCGCGCTGCATGCCGAGTTCCGTAATTGGACCAACACCGAAGGGAAAATTGTCGATGCCGAACTCACCAAGGTTGACGGGGACAACGTCACGTTCCGCCTGCGCAATGGGACGACGACTTCCTATTCCCAAGCCAAGCTCTCCGCGGCGGATCGCGAATATATCACCAAGAATCCTCCAACCGCTCAAGCTGCCATACCCGGGACCACCAGCCAACCCGCGCCGGGAACCGTGGACGCCAACCGCAAGGCCAAGTGGCTCACCAAAATGCCCAAAGCCAAGGAGGAATCCAAGGCGACCGGCCTGCCGATTCTGGTGCTCTTTACCGGTACCTCTTGGTGCCCGTACTGCGTCAAGCTGGACGCGGCGGTTTTCGCGAGCAAGGAATTCTCCTCGTTTGCCAACAAAAATCTGGTGCTCCTGAAACTGGATTTCGGTCCTGGCGGCAGCACGTCTAACAAGGATCATAAACAACTCCAGCAGGAATTCGGGGCGCGTGGTTTTCCGACCTATTATCTCACGAACGCAGACGGCACCAAGCTGGCCCAGGGAGGCTACCATGGCGGTATCAATCCCGAGACATTCGCCTCATGGGTGAAGAGCGCCACAGCGAAAACCCAGTAGATCCGCCGATCCAACCGGCGGGTGCAAAATGCCATGGCATCCTTAGGTAATCGCGGAACCCGGGTAGTCGGGGCTTGATGATTTGGCATCCGGCGGTTATCGCAGCGGCGTGCTGATTCGGAACCGTCTTGATGAACTCGCCGCGCTCGGCCAACCGCTGCATCTGGCGATGGGCGTTTTCGACGGGGTGCATGTCGGCCACCAGGCGGTGATCGCGCGGGCCGTGTGGGCGGCGGCGCACGATGGCGGGCTGGCGGGAGTGCTCACCTTTGATCCGCATCCGATCCGGGTGATCGCCCCTGAAAAAGCGCCGGCATCGCTGTTAGAAACGCTGGATCACAAGGCGCGCATCGCCTGCGATCTCGGCATTCAGTTGTGGATTCCGTTGCGCTTCGACGCGGCGCTCGCGGCGATGGAGGCCGCGGAATTCATCGAACGTCTGACTGCGGCACAAGTCCGCACGCTCGCGGTGGGTGAGGACTGGCGCTTCGGCCACAACCGCTGCGGCGATGTGCCGTTTCTGATGCGCGAGGCGGCCAAGCGCGGTTTTTGCCTCGAAGCGGTGCCACCCGTGATGTTCGATGGCGAGCGGATCAGCAGCACCCGCATCCGCCAGGCCATCCGCGATGGCAACCTCGATGCCGCAACACGCATGCTCGGCAGACCCTACTCGGTGAGCGGTACCATCCTCCATGGGGATCAACTCGGCCGGACGCTGGGTTTCCCGACCGCAAACGTGGCCACCGGAGATCTCCAGTTGCCGCCCGACGGCGTGTGGGCGGTGCGCGCCACCGACTCTCACGGGCACCTCTGGGACGGCGTGGCCAATCTGGGAGTGCGCCCGACACTCGACGGCAAAACCCGCCTGCTGGAAGTCCATTTGTTCGGGTTTTCCGGCGATCTCTATGGCCGGAATCTCGACGTCCGCTTTGTGAAATTCCTGCGCCACGAAATGAAGTTCCCCTCGCTCGACACCCTGCGCCTGCAAATCGAAATGGATGTGCGTGCCGCAAAAACGGCGCTTGGAAACTCCTCCCGCGACCCCATGGATTTCAAAAAATTGAAATAATTGGATTTTGCGCTTACGCTTGACGCCCGAGTCCCCTATACATCGGTGCACGCATTCGCATGGCGACATTCAATTCCATTTTCACAAGCTGCGGTCGGGCCACCTTGCTGGCAGCGGTTTGTGTGGTGGTTCCGCTGACGGCGAGTGAGCCGATTGCGGGCACCGCGGTTGCCGAGAGCGAACGATCCCGCCGCACGGCCGCCATCGAAGAGGCCCGCGAACTGCTCCGCAAAGGCGACGAGGTCTATCAGGCAGGACGTTATGCCGAAGCGCTCGAAGCCTACGCCGGTGCCCGGGACTTGCTGCCAGACGCCCGCATATCGGCCGAACTGCGCGCGGCGGCCACCCAGCGCTACGTTCAGGCATCGATCGAGCATGCCCGCGTGCTTTCCAGAAACGGCGATGTCGCAGGTGCCAAGTCCGCCGTGGACAAGGTGCTGCGTGATGACGTGGCGCCCAACGATGCGCAAGCTCTCGCGTTCCGTGCCCAGCTCGATGACCCGATCCGCACCAATCCCGCACTCACTGCGGGCCATGCCAAAAACATCGATGCCGTGCGCCGCCTGCTATACACCGCCGATGGTGCCTATGATCTCGGCAAGTTCGATGAAGCCAAGACATCTTACGAAGCGGTGCTGCGCATCGATCCTTCCAATACCGCAGCCCGCCGTGGCATGGAAAAAGCGGTGGCGTCCAAAAGCAACTATCAGAAAGCCGCCTACGACCACACCCGTGCGGAAATGCTCAGCCAAGTGGACGCCGCATGGGAAATCCAGGTGCCCGCACCGGAACTCGGTGTCGGCCCGGCAGATCCCGGTGCCGCCGCCACCGATATCGGCAAGGTCACCGTCGCGGCCAAACTGGATCGCATCATCATCCCGAAAGTCTCCTTCGATCAAATCACCCTCGAGGAAGCCGTCGATTATCTCCGATTAACCACGAGAACAGTGGATTTGGGCGGAACAGACCCCGAATACGTGAATTTCACCGTCAACCTCGGCTCGCCGGATTCCGAAATCGCCAAACGCATCCGCGCCCAGCGCTTCGATCTCCGGCTCGCCCAAGTCCCGCTCAAGCAGGTGCTCAACTACATCACGGAGCTGACCCTGACTTCATTCACCACGGATGAATTCTCGGTCATCATTGCCCCGGCGGGGTTCACTTCGGACGAGTTGATCACGCGCAGTTATCGTGTGCCGCCGGATTTCATCACCAGCTTGAGCAGCGGGGCGACCACCCCCGAGGCCGGCACCGATCCTTTTGCCACCGCTCCGGCCAAAGCAGGATTGCTCACCAAACGCCTCAGTGCCCAGGAAGCCCTCACGCAACAGGGGGTTTTGTTTCCAGAGGGGGCCAGCGCGAGTTACAGTGCGTCCACGAACATGCTGCGCGTCGTCAACACGGCCACCAACCATGATTTCATCTCGCAGGTCGTCGCAGCGATGAGCCAGACGGAACCCGTGTTGGTGTCCGTCCGGGTGACCATGATCAAAACGCAACAGACAAACTTGAAGGAACTCGGTTTCGATTGGCTCGTCAGCCCCTTTGCTCTGAACGGTGCCAACTCGGTGTTCGGCAGCGGTGGCACGGTGGGCAATACGACGGGGCGCACCGGTGCCGATTTCGTTAGCCCGGTGGATGGAACTCCCATCTACGGCGTCCCCACCATTCCGGCCGTCCCGGTCAACTCCGGAGTCGTCACGAACGGACTTCGTTCCGGCTCACACGCCATCGATTCAAATCAGATCGACGATATGATCAACAACCCGTATCGCGACGTCCAGCGCAGCTCGGTGGCACCCGGCGTCCTGGCTGTGACCGGCTTGTTCTCGGACAGCCAAGTGCAAATGGTGATGCGCGGTCTGAACCAAAAAAAGGGTGTCGATATCATGGCCCAGCCTGCCACCGTCACCCGCAGCGGCCAGTCATCCAAAATCGAAATCATCCGTGAGTTCATCTATCCGACCGAATATGAGCCCCCGCAGATACCCCAGTCCATGGGTTTGGGCACGGGAGGAGGCTTTCCGATCACTCCCTCCTCACCGACAGCCTTTGAAACCAGGAATGTGGGGATCACCCTTGAAGTGCTGCCCGTGGTGGACGCCAACAAGCGCTTTGTCGATATCACCCTGAACCCGTCGCTCAGCGACTTCGACGGCTTCGTCAACTACGGCAGCCCGATCAATTCGATCGTCACCGACCCGTTGGGCGGCTCGCAAACCGTGGAGCTAACTCGCAACACGATCCTCATGCCGATTTTCAGCGTTCAGAGACTTGCAACCCAATTATCGGTGGCCGACGGAGCGACAATCGTCCTCGGCGGATTGAAGTCCGAACGCATTCAGAACGTGCAAGACAAGGTGCCGCTTCTCGGCAACATCCCGGTGCTGGGACGCTTGTTCCAATCCACGGCCAAACAACCGGTCTCCACCGCCATCATCTTCATGGTCCACGTCGAACTCCTTGATCCCACCGGACGTCCCTATCGGGACCGTTGATCTTTTCCTGACCACGCTATTCCTTGAAATCTCCCTCACATGCCTGCCCCCAGTGAGCCGGAAAAATTCTCCATCGACGAAATGATGGAGCGCCTGCAAAGCCCTCCGCCGGAAGATCCGGTCGATGCGGGCGAACTCGTCGTCCGGGCGGATGGCAGCCAGGCGATACGGGTGCGCAAGCGCAAACGCCGGACCCTGCAACCCCACAAGGAGGAGCTCCGGCGCGTGCGGCGTGCCCGCATGATCCAGGTTTCCGTGGTTCTGGTCCTTATTCTGTTAGTCGTGGGCAGCGCGGGCATCGCCGTCGTCGTCGCCAACAGCGCGCCGTTCCGTGAGAAACTGCTGCGTGACATCGCCTGGAACAGCGGCGCAACCGTCGAGACCGAGCAAATCCGCATCAACCCGTCCAGCGTGCATGCCAGACGACTGGCTCTATCCTGGCCGGCAGGCAACGTTCTCCGTAGCCTCACTCTGGAAAACATTCGGGCTGATATCTCACTCTCCAGCTTTTTGGGCAAGCCGCTGCATGGGGAGGAAATGAGCGCCTCTGAGGGCACCCTGAATCTGCGGATCCCGCAAGCGGACGAACTCTCGCGCAACGTGCCCGATATCGCTTCCCCCCCCCCGCAAATCCGCTACATGAGTTATGTCATCCCGAGGGCTCAGATGTTGCTCGGTGATCCCGCGGCTCCCTTCATCCGCATGGCGAATTCGGAATGCTCCTTCATTCCGCACAGTCTGAACGGCCGCCCCCAGTTGCTTTTTCACCGCGGTGACATCACCATCAACGGCTGGCCGAAACTGCGGATGGACCGCTCGCACATCGAGTTCCGCGGCACCGAGGTGGATATTGTCGGCATGCGCCTCCTGCATGAAACCGACAACCGGGGCGTGTTCGAACTCTCCGGAACGGTTTATCCCTACGCCGCCGACCGCGCGTCCATTCTTGCCGCGCACCTTGAATCCTACCTCCTGGCCGGCATTGCGGGACCCGAAATGGGCAAGCTTTTCGCAGGAAGAATCGATTCACAAGCGAACAGCAAGTCCCATTACTTTTCTTTCACCCCGGCTGCGGATCACGGCGCGTTGTTTGCCATCTCGTTTCGCAACTCTCTCGTTTCCCCCTTCGAAATCAAAAGGTTTCCGTTTCTTTTCGGACTCTCCCAGACTCTGGGGGATGATTGGTTCGAACGTCCCGTGTTTGCAGGCGACGTCAGCGGGGTGCTGCGCCGCATGGGCGGTCAAGTGACCCTCAGCGATCTCAGTTTCGAACAACCGGGACGCATGGCCTTGCAGGGCACCGTGATCATGGCTCCTGACCTGAAACTCTCTGGAAATCTCAAGATCGGCATCGCGGAAGCCGCATTCCAATCCGCCAGAAGCCGCCTTCTCGACTCGATGTTCGGCCCGCCGCGGGAAGGTTTCCGCTGGATCACCTTGAAAATCGGCGGCACCACCGCCGCTCCCACCGACAACTTCAAAGATCTTTTTACAGCCGCCGAATCCACGAATAAACCCACTCCAAGCACCGGAATCCCGACTTTCGAAGAACTGACCCAACCGAAATAGCAACCGAAACAAAACCTCCAACCCACGCCCGGCCCGAACAGCAAGGGGTTCGCGACTTTAGCCGCCCCCAAATTGAAAAAACCGGGATTTTGTTGCAGTACAAGATGGCGTTTCCTCCGATTCTCGTCCATCATGAATTGCCGACTTGTCAGATTCTGCCAAGGCAGGTGAATCTGCCATCCATCGACCCCAACCAAACCACAAAACCATGCAAACCACCAACGTCAATCTGCCGATCACCGTCACGGTCCGGCACGAGCAAGTGACCGATGCGCTCCGTGATCATGCCCACCGGAAAATCGAGAGTCTTCATCTCGATTACCCGCGAATCATCGAAGCCAAAGCCATCCTCGACGTCCACAAAAACCGGCATGTCGCCGAAATCATCCTCTATTGCGCCAATCACATCACCATCGAAGCCCACACCGAAGGCAAGGATATGTATGCTGCGCTCGACGAAACGATCGAGAAAATCGCCCGCCGCATGCGCAAACACAAGACGCGCCTGCTCAAGAAACACCGACCACACCGCAACGAAACAATCCGTCACCTCGACGAACGCTACTTCAACGAGGAAGCTTTGGATCACCCGGAAAACGCCGATAACGATCCCGTCCCCTACATCGTGCATCCCGACCAGTATGCGATCCGTTCGATGTTCAAGGAGGACGCCATCATGCAACTTGAACTCTCCGACCGCCCGTTCGTGCTGTATAAGAGTGCCCGCCGCGGTTGCCTGTCGATCATCTACCGCCGCAAGGACGGCGAATACTCGGCCATCGATATCAAGGATGAGGTTCTCTGATCCCTTGCAAAAAAAACCCGAAACTCGCCGCTTTACAAGGTGGGTTTCGGCACCCATAGTGCCGCGCCCATGAATCTAGCTGCGATTGACTGGCTCTCCATTAGCATCAACCTCCTGTTGGTGGTCTTTGTAATTGTCTGCCTCCTGATGATCTTGCTCGTCCTGATGCAACGCCCGAAACAGGAAGGTCTGGGTGCCGCTTTCGGTGCCGGCGTGACGGATCAGGTCTTCGGTGCCCGCACGACCAACGTCCTGCAGCGCGGCACGGTGTACCTCGGTTCGCTGTTTTTCCTCTTGAGTCTTACGCTGGCAGTCCTGATCGGACACAAGAATAAAAAAATCAGCATGCTCCCTGCCAAACCCCCGGTCGCAAAAGTGGAATCAACCGTCCCCGTCGAAACAAAACAAGAACCCGAAACGCCGAAGTCACTCAGCGACGAATTGCCCAAGGATCCAAGCCCCGCCAAGGACGTCCCCCCGGCACCTCCGATTCCCGCAGACACCCCCGCCAAGGAGGCAGCCCCGGCACCTCCCGCAGGCACTTCGCTGGAAAAATCCGGCGAACCTTGACGCTGTCCTACGGTGACGGATGCCGCTCATGAGGATCACGACGTGCCGGTTTGGGCACGTGATGACGCATTCCCTATCGCACCGCAGGGTTGGGGATGGGTGGATTTCAAAGGCAAAATCCATGCGTGTGAATCGTTAGAGTCTCTGATCGACGCCATCCGCCACGACCATGATGCGGGCGTGAACTTGGTTTGGATGCCCGGGCGCGATCACATGATCCTGCCCGAAGAACTGCCAGGCGCTGCGGATGCGGTGCTCGCCACGCGCCAACGCGACGCAGCCGCAAATCTGCTCCATTCGTTGGAAAACCTCCGTTGGTTCGGCGGCTTGCTCGCGGCAGTCGCCGTTTACATGATCTATCAGGGCTGGAACTTCGCACCGCGCGGCGTCGCACTTGCGGAACGTCTGGGCTTCGCCTTGCACGCGATGCTCGCCTCAATGTCGATCGGCATCACCCTGCTGATGTTCCTGGTTTTCGCCTTCATCCCATGGTATCAGGCACGCCAGCGGCTCCGCGAACTCGCGCGCAGTACCGATGGTGACATCGCCGCCGGAGTGCCCGTGCTGCGCTTCGAAACCTGGCTGCACGATCAAAAATCCCCGATCACGAAAATGTTCCTCGGCCTGATCACCTTGGTGGCACTGACGCAATTGTTAGGCGAGGTAAAAACCGCAGGCTGGGCCGGGTGGATGTCGATTTTCCACAATTGGCAGGGGGTATCCGCAGCGGGCTTGGTGAAGGACCGCTACCTGCACGGCGATTGGTGGCGGCTGTTCACCGCACCGTTCCTGCACGGCAACCTGGTGCACTTCCTGATGAACGCGGCGGCCATACTCTATCTGGGAAAACGCCTTGAGGTCTTCGCCCGCTGGCCACACCTGTCACTTGTGTTTCTGTTCGCGGCTTGCGTCGGCGGCATGGCGTCCGCACGCTTCGTGCAGGCTCCCTCGGTGGGCATTTCCGGCGGCCTGATGGGATGGCTTGGATTCCTGCTCGTGTTTGAAGCACTCCACGGCCGCTTGATCCCCCGCAAGGCGAATCGACGCCTGCTCGCCGGCACCCTGCTCACCGGTCTCGTCGGCCTGATAGGCTATCGTTTCATCGACAACGCCGCCCACCTCGGCGGTCTGCTCGCCGGCATGCTCTATGCGGTGATCGTTTTCCCGAAATCCGCCTCGCCCAACCGTCCTGATTCCACCGTCACCGACCACATCGCCGGCGCTGCCGCTCTTGGCATCCTGATCCTCTCCGCCCTGTTCGCCATGGTGAAAATCAATGGAAACATCGTGGGCAACCCGCCGCTAAACACCGACCACGAGGTCAATGGCCGCTGGTGATCGCCCTGACAGCGGAAGGGCTGTCGGAAGGGATTGCAGCGCCGGGTCAGAATCCCGCAACTCAAGCAAAACGAGCAACTTCCAAATCACGTGGATTCCGGACTGATTTGCCACCGAAAATACGCCGCTTGGAACGCGGTGCATGACAAAGCCATTTCCGGCACGCGCCCGTGGACCGTCTATGGTGAGTGCGCGATCATGGTGAAAAAGCCACTCATTACAATCCGAACGGCAGCATCCAACCAACAAACTTGTTCCAGACGGGGTTGTCGAGTTGAGCCATTCGCATCCATTAAAGTGCAATCCACTGTGGTTGTGTGGCTTATGATTAGAAACCTGTGGGTTTTCCCAGCGTTCGCCAGGGCAAAAAAAAATCGAAAAAAAACTTGCCTACCGGTGGGTAGAGAGATTAACTCATCTCACACGTTTGGTCGATGAGCTTAAGTCGACCTACTGACAACTTCAAATTTCAAAGTGCCAATCGTGAAATTCATGTCCACAAAACGAGTTGCCTACAGCAGTTCCGGCACGGGTAGGGTGATCGCTGTCTTCGTTACGGCACTGCTGGCGGCATTGGCTGGCTCCGCGCACGCGGCGACACAGTACGCCACCGGCAATTTCATTTGGAATAATGGCATCACTGCGAAATGGGGACCGTCTGGCGGGCCTTATACATCGGTGTGGACCACTGGAAATGATGCGGTCTTCCAAGGCACCGCTGGCACGGTAAGCGTCGCCGCCACAGAAGCCACTGCGCACAACCTCACCTTTACCACCACTGGCTTCAAGATCAGCAGTGGCACGCTGACACTCAATGCCGCCACCCCGACAATCTCAACAGGAACAGGCATCACGGCCACGATCAACTCCGTGATCGCAGGCACCGCAGGCCTCACCAAATCCGGGGCGGGCACACTCATCCTTGGCGGCAGCAATAGCTATACCGGTACCCTGGCGATTGATGCCGGCATCCTTTCAGTGGCCAACCTTGCGGATAGCGGCACCGGCTCTAACGGAGATGGCGCAATCAAAATCGGGTCTGGGACCAACACCTCCGAATTAATCTACACAGGCAGCGGTGCAACACTCACACGCCAAATCAATCTGGCGGGCAGCTCCGGCGGTGGCAAGATCACTAACAACAGCGTCACGGGTACACTTGATTTCACCAATGCCAATTTCTTCAGTGCCGTGGCAATCGGTGCCAAGACACTCACCCTGCAGGGCTCCAACGGTGGAACCATCTCGGGCAAGATTGAAGACGGCGGCGGCAACGTCAAACTGACCAAGGCGGGTGCCGGCACTTGGACCCTCACCGGCTCCAATACCTACACCGGTGCCACCACCATCAACGAGGGCACGCTGGAAATCGGCAACGGCAATACGACGGGATCGCTCTCGACGAGCAGCAGCATTACCAATAACGGCATGCTGGCCTTCAACCGGTCTAACACGATCACGCAAGGCACCGACTTCAACAGTTCCATTTCGGGCACAGGAGGAGTCGTCCAAAAAGGCAGCGGCACCACGATCTTCACCGGCTCCAACGATTACGCCGGCACCACCACAGTCAGTGCTGGCACCTTGTTGGTCAACGGTTCGATTGATGGCACGGGCGAGGTCCTCGTCGAGTCGGGCGCGATCTTGGGCGGCACCGGTTATATCGCCGGCGCGGTGAATGTCAGCGGCACCTTGGCACCCGGCAACGGCAGTGGCATCGGCACCCTGAGCTTCGGACAAACGCTCAGCCTCAGCGACCTCGCGATCTTCGAGATCGATCCCAACTTGGCATTGGGCCTAAATGCCGATCTCGCCAACGTCATCGGTGACCTTAGCTACGGCGGTCATCTCAACGTGGTTGCGTTGAACAACACGTTTGCGGCAGGCATGCAGTTCAAGCTCTTTGAAGCCGCCACGTATAACGGATCCTTCACCATGCCGATCACCCTGCCGGTTCTTCCCATCGGTTGGTACTGGGTGGACGAACTCACCACCAATGGCACTCTCACGGTCATTCCCGAGCCGGGTGCGGCCCTGTTGGGTGGCATCGGCATGCTGCTGCTGCTGCGCCGCCGCCGCAGCGCTTGATGGATCCCGCATTGCGCGCCGCCCATCGATATCCGGCTGACTTTGGCGTTTTACGTCAGCCCTGCCAGCGCCCATGCTCGGTCGCGTTACCATGATGAGCGATGAACCACCCCGCCCGCCCAGGCGCAAACGCTACAGTGGCAAAAACCCGCGTCGCTTCGAGGAAAAATACAAGGAACATGATGCCGCGCGTTTTCCCGAAACGATAGCCCAAGTGATGGCAGCCGGCAAAACCCCTGCCGGTTCACACATACCCGTGCTCGTGGACGCTTGCCTCGACGCGCTCGCCCTGCATCCGGGAATGACCGGCGTGGACGCCACCCTTGGCTATGGAGGGCACGCCATGAGAATATTACAAAAAATCATCCCCGGCGGAAAATTGATCGGACTCGACCAGGATCCCATCGAACTGCCGAAAGCCGAACAGCGCCTGCGTCAGGCAGGCTTCGACGAGCATGACTTCGCGGCGGTCCGCTCGAACCACGCGGGAATGAAAAAAGCGTTGGACCGGCACGGGCTTGCCGCCGTGGATTTCGTCTTCGCCGATCTCGGGTGCTCGTCGATGCAATTTGACGACCCTGTACGTGGCTTCAGTTGCAAGCATGCAGGACCGCTCGATATGCGCATGAATCCACACCGCGGAATGTCCGCCGCCGCGTGGTTGGCACGCACCACCCCGGAGAAGATGGCAACCGCCCTCCACGAGCACGCGGACGAACCCCGCGCCGAATCACTCGCCGCTGCCCTCGCCGGGCGCGTGTTTCTAACAACCATGGAGCTTGCGACGGCGGTCCGCGCGGCTGTTAGAGCGGCGGACGATGACATCGACCTCACCGTGCGCCGCGTCTTCCAAGCGGTTAGAATCGCGGTGAACGACGAGTTCGGAGCACTCGACGCGTTCCTCAGAGTGCTGCCGGATTGCTTGAATTCGGCAGGCCGCGTCGCCATCATCACCTTCCACTCGGGTGAAGACCGCCGGGTCAAACAATCCCTGCAAGCGGGCTTGCGTTGCGGGGTTTTCTCCGCCATCAGCGATGGCGTCGTCACCGCCAGTCCGGAGGAACGCCGCCGCAACCCACGCAGCACCCCGGCCAAACTCCGCTGGGCCATCCGCGCATGAACACCCGGAATCGCAGATTCTGCCTTGACCTTGGGGCATGGACTTACGAAAGTCACCGCTTTCAGCGACAGCATCCCGCCCCCTCTCTTCGGTTCCGCCGGGTTTCCCCGACGGAATGAAGTGGTGTCTGGACACCATCGGAACACCTGGATTTTCAAGCAACTCTCTCATTTCCAACATCTTTCATGTTCAAAAAACTCTTCGGAAATTTCTTTTCCAATGACATTGGCATCGACCTTGGCACGGCCAATACCCTGATCTACGTCAAGGACCATGGCATCGTCTTGCGCGAGCCGTCGGTGGTCGCGGTGAAGGCAGGCACCAACGAAGTGCTTGCCGTCGGCGATGATGCCAAACGCATGCTCGGCCGCACCCCGGGCAATATTGTCGCGATTCGCCCGCTCAAGGATGGCGTGATCGCGGATTTCGAAGTCACCGAGGCGATGCTGCGTCACTTCATCCGCAAAGTGAACAAAGGCCGCCGCTCCAACCCCCGCGTCCTCATCGCCATCCCCTCGGGTATCACCGAAGTCGAACGCCGCGCGGTCCGCGAATCCGCCGAACAAGCGGGTGCACGCGAGGTCTATCTGATAGAGGAGCCCATGGCTGCCGCCATCGGCGTCGGTCTGCCCGTGCAGGAAGCCTCCGGCAACATGATCGTGGACATCGGCGGCGGCACCACCGAAGTGGCCCTCATCTCGCTCTCCGGCATCGTTTACGCCCGCAGCGTGCGCACCGCCGGCGACGAACTCGACGAGGCCATCGTCCAATACATGAAGCGCGCGTATAACCTGATGATAGGTGAACGCACGTCGGAGGAGATCAAAATCCGGCTCGGCTCGGCTGCTCCAGTGCCCAAGGAAATGACCATGGAAGTCAAAGGCCGCGATCTCGTCGCCGGTCTGCCAAAAACCATCACCATCACCTCCCAGGAAATCCGCGAGGCCATGGCGGACCCGCTGCGCACTATCGTGGACGCGGTCCGCATCACTCTCGAACGATGCCCGCCGGAACTCGCCGCCGACCTTGTGGATCGCGGCATCGTCCTGGCTGGCGGCGGCGCGTTGCTCAAGGGGCTTGACCGCTTGCTGCGCGAAGAAACCGGGCTGCCGGTCCACATCGCCGAGGATCCCCTCAGCGCCGTGGCCGAAGGCACCGGCAAGGCGCTTCAGGAACTTTCCCTCCTGAAACGGGTCACCAACAAGGACCGCTAAGCGCGTCTTTGGGCAATTCCCGGCCATGAAGCCGCTCAATCTCATCGCTTTGCTACTCTTTCTCGGAGGGGCCGTGTGGGCACTGACACGCAGCGACCGCACCGTGCGCGAAATCCAAAACGCCTACTATTCGGCGATGTCGCCTTTCTTGAAATCCGGCTCGAAAATGGAAACCCATGCCCGCGCGTTTCTCAAGGAAACCCGCCATTCCAAAGACCTCGAAACCGAACTCGAAGTCACCCACGAACAACTCGGACGCCTGCGTATCATCGCGTCGCGCCTGCACGCCCTCGAAACCGAAAATGAAGAACTCCGCCGCGCGCTGAACTTCAAAAAAATCGCTCCCTTCGACGTCATCGCCGCCCGCGTCATCCGCCGCAACCCCACCACTTGGTGGCAAACCCTCGAAATCGATGCCGGATCCAAACAAGGCATCCGCTCACATTTCGCCGTGCTCTCTAACGATGGCGTCGTCGGCATGATAGACCGCATCGACAATGGCGGCGAGCGCTCGTCCGTGCTCCTGCTCACCGATGAAAAATGCCTGGTTTCGGCGCGGGTCGATGGCTCGCCCGAGGTCGGCATCCTCAGCGGCCAGCGCGGCGGCTTCGACGGCGTCCCGGTGCTGCGCTTGAAATTCCTTTCGTCCAATGCCGCCGTCCGTCCCGGTCAGCGTGTGTTTACCACCGGCCGGGGTGGCATTTTCCAGGCGAACATCCTCCTGGGAACCATTGATGCCGTGGAAAAAGGCGCTCTGGATTCCGAAGCTGTCGTCCGTCCCTCGGTGAACTTCGCGGATCTTGGCGCGGTATTCGTCATCTTGTCCCCCGATTCCTAACTGCCTGTGTTCCGTTACTCGCTCATCACCCTGTTGCTTCTGCTAACCGCTTTCGTCGTCCAGCAGTTCCTGCCCGCGTTCACCGGTATCCACGATTCGCGCATCCTCATCGTCCAACTCGTCTTCCTCTGCAGCGCCGTCACCGTCGGCCATCGCACCATGCTCCTGCTCGCCTTCATCGGCGGCTTTTGTTGGGATGCACAATGCGCGCTCGGCCCGCACGGCGGTGACCCCGAAGTTTATACCCAGCAGGTCGAGTCCCTGCGCTTCGGTTACTCGATCCTGCTCTTCGGTGCCATGGGCGTCCTGATGCAAGGCATCCAGCCGCTCTTCAAACAGGGCAAGTGGCAGTTCTCCGCGCTGCTATCAGGTATCGCCGTGCTGCTCTATCTCGCCACCGAATACGCCATCATCAACTTCGTCCGCGGAAATTTCGTGCTCTCCAAAGCCACCGTCTATCAGATTGTTTTCACCTCCCTGCTCACCATGCTTTTTTCCCCGCTCATTTTCTGGTTGCTGTTCCGCATTGCGGAGGCTTGCGACCACTCGATCAACCCTGAAGCGGGCCGCCGCCGCCGCCACGCCTACTGATCCCATGGAACCCGGCTACCGCATCCGTATCTATCTGCTAACAGCCCTGGTGCTGGTTGGCTGCGGAGCGCTGCTGACGCGTCTCTTCGATTTCCAAATCCTGCGCCGCAACGAGTTCCTCAACCTCGTCCCGGGCAACCGCACCGTCACCGTCCGGGAACCCGGCATCCGCGGTGATATCACCGACCGCAACGGCATCGTCCTCGCCCGCAACCTGCGCAAATACGAGGTTTCCTTCAATCTGGATGAAATCCGCGACGCCTATCTGGCGCAACACAAACCGCAGACCAAGGAAGAAAGCCTCGCCCGCAAACACGAGGAAAAGGACATCGTGGACATCGTCAAGGATGGCAAGGATAGCACCATCGGACGCTTGAAGCAGCTCGGCATCGCCAAGAACTTCAAAGCCGGCGACATGCGCACGCATTTCCTCACCCACGGCGGACTTATCCCTTTCAGTTACCGCACGGATCTCACCTTCGCGGAGTTCGCTAAACTCGCCGAACACAACCTCGATCTCCCCGGCGTTTGCCTCAGCACCCGCCCACAACGCCATTATCCCTACGGCTCGCTGGCCAGCCATGTCATCGGATACCTCAAACAATGGGAAAAAGGCGATGTCCCGGACAGCTCCACCCGCGTCTTCAATCACTATATCGGTGACGAAAAAGGCATCGCCGGCGTCGAGGCTTCCATGGACGGAATCCTGCGCGGTCCCGAAGGCCGCAAGACCATCGTCAAAGACGAAAAAGGCCGCACCATCCGCCTGACCGATTATACCAAACCCGGCACCGGCGCCAAAGTCCAACTCGCTATCGACGCCCGCAAACAATATCTCCTGGAAAACATCCTCCGCCGCACAGGCCGCGCCGCCGGTGTCGTGATGGACGTCAATACCGGCGAGGTGCTCGCCATGGCGTCCGTGCCGGACTATGATCCTAACGCTTTTATCCCGAGCATCGATGCCCGGCGCTGGAGAGACTACCACGAAAACAAACAACTCGCACCCTTCAGCAACCGCGCCATCTCCGCTTTCACGCCCGGTTCCACCATGAAAGTGCCCACCGCCATCTCCGGCGCACTCCAGGGAATGACTTCCCGCTGTTTTTCATGCGACGGATATGTGGCCTACGGCAACCACAAGGTCGGATGCTGGTTGTGGAATAAAAGCAAAGGCAGCCATGGCGCGCTCACCCTCCCCAAAGCCATCCAGCAATCCTGTAACCCCTACTTCAACAAACTCGCCAACACCATCGGCTGGCGCGCCATGGTCGACGGTTGCCAAATGGTCGGCTTCGGCAAACGCACCGGCATCGAACTGCCCAAGGAAGATCCCGGCATTTTGCCTGGCAGCCAAGCCTGGCGGGCCGCCAACCCGGGTGCCGCCATGACGCCCGTCCTCACTGCGTTCGTATCCATCGGCCAGGGTGACACCATGGCCACCCCGCTCCAACTCTGTGCCATGGCCGCCTGCGTCGCCAACGGCGGCAAATACTATCAACCGCGCATCGTCCGCAAAGCCGTCTCCGATGATGGGAAAATCCTCATCGACGACAAACCGAAACTCGTCGTCAATCTCATCGAACAGGGGATCAAACCCAAGGAATTCGAACTCATCCGCAAGGGCATGTGGATGGCCGCCAACGTCCGCGGCGGCACCGCCGGCAAGGTCAAAATGCCCCACATGGAAGTCGCCGCCAAAACCGGCACCGCCCAAACCATCGACCATGGCCGGAAATCCAACAATTCATGGGTCATCAGCTTCGCTCCCTACGAAAACCCGAAATACGCGGTCTGCGTCATGGTGCAGAATGCGGGGTCGGGTGGCGCGGTTTGCGGTCCGCTCGTCCATCTGCTCTATAGCGGGCTCTTCGCCGAGGATGAAGGCCGCCTCCTCGCCCTCAAACCACAGACCGAATTCGTCGGCAATACCGACCGCCTGGAAATCATCGCTTTGCCCGACGATGTGCTCGCCGCCATCAACGCCAACGATCCGGCGGATGATCCCGATCCCGGAGAGACCGGTGACGAAGTCGGGGAAGACGCGTCGGGAACCATGTTCCCCGCTGCCGACAACACCGCCACCCCCACCCCCACTCTTACTCCGGAAATCGATGATGAAGGCACCGTGATCCCAAGAGCCGTTCCCGTCATTGAACCCTGATCCTTCTCTCTAACACACAAACAAAACAACCTTGATCCCATTCTCATCACCATGATCCAACATCTCAAAAGACTCCTCGGTATCGGCAAACCCGATCCCATGCGCGGCAACAGCATCATCGTCAATGTCGAAAAACTCGAACGCCGCGTCGCTCTGTTAGAAGACGGATTGCTGGAGGAATACACCGTCGAACGCGAGGGCGACCAGAATATCGTCGGCTGCATTTTCAAGGGCCGCGTCAAAAACATCGAGGCCGGCCTCAAGGCGATGTTCGTCGATATCGGCCTCGACAAAAACGCCTTCCTGCATTTCTGGGACGCCATTCCGGCCGCACTGGACGCCGACCTCGAGGAAATCCTGCGCTCCAGCAGCAATAAGAAGAAACCCAAAAACATCACCTCGAAGGACATCCCTGACATCTATCCGGTAGGCTCGGAGATTGTCATTCAGGTGTCCAAAGGTCCGATTGGCACCAAGGGTCCGCGCGTCACCACCAATATCTCGCTGGCCGGTCGCTATCTGGTGCTCATGCCATTCACCGAACAATTCGGCATCTCGCGCAAAATCGAAGACCCGCAGGAACGCGCGCGCCTGCGCAAAATCGTCCAGAAACTCTCGATCCCGGAGGGCATGGGCATCATCATGCGCACCATCGCACAAGGAACCCGCGCCCGCCATTTCGTCCGCGACCTCGCCATGCTGCTCGGCCAATGG
The DNA here is from genome assembly GCA_903888515.1 of Akkermansiaceae bacterium. Classification (GTDB taxonomy): domain Bacteria; phylum Verrucomicrobiota; class Verrucomicrobiia; order Verrucomicrobiales; family Akkermansiaceae; genus Luteolibacter. Next base: position 55,047 of record CAISTY010000084.1, read on the forward strand.
GACGAGATCGAGGCCCGCCGTGTGAGCAACCCGGCCCCCGCATGCATCTTTCAGGAACCCGATCTCATCGAACGCACCGCCCGTGATTTTCTAACAGACGAAATCAACCAGATTCTCTGCGACGACGCCGAAACCACCGAGATGATCCGCCAGATCGCCGGGAAAATCTCCCGCCGCGCGAAACGCCGGGTCCACTTCATGCCCACCAGCACCCAGCCGCTCTTCGAGCGCATCGGCATCCAAAAACAAATCGATGAGGCTTTCTCACGCCAAGTCTGGCTCCCCTGCGGCGGCTATATCGTCATCGATGAAACCGAGGCGCTCATCGCCATCGATGTCAATACCGGCCGCAACCGCGGCTCGAAGGACGTGGAGAAGATGATCCTGGAAACCAACACCGAAGCTGCCCGCGAAGTCGCACGCCAACTCCGTCTGCGCAACATCGGCGGACTGGTCGTCATCGATTTCATCGACATGCGCCACCGCAAGGACCAACAAACGGTTTACAAAGTCATCAGGGACCGCCTCAAAAAGGACAAGGCCAAGACCCAGGTCATTCAGATCTCGCCCATCGGCCTGATGGAAATGACTCGCCAACGGATTAACGAATCACTCCGCGATTCGATGTATGAGCCATGTCCGTACTGTCAGGGCCGCGCCCGCGTCAAAACTCCGATGACCATGTCCGTCGAAATCCAGCGCCGCCTCAACACCGTCATCCAGAAACACCGCGATACCATCGGCGATATTATCGTCATCGTCAATAGCGACGTCCTCAACCGCTTCAAAAGCGAGGACGCAAAACTGCTAGGTGAACTCGAACGCGCCCATTCCGGCCGACTCTTCTTCCGCTCCGACCCCACCCTCAACCGCGAACGCTTCTTCATCATCGACGCCCAAACCGAAAAAAACCTCGATCATGCGTGAACCGCCAAGTGGCTGATAGATATTCCGGTTCTAGCAGACATCACCCGCCTACCACACCTTCAAGGTGAGCGGGCCGGTTCCGGGATTTTCGAACGGGCCGGCTGTGGGATGGGTCTTGTTCCTGGGTTTGCCGAAGTAATCGGTGTCAATGTTCACCGGCGTGGCATCGGAATTCACGTAGGGAAGTTGTGGAATCCTGGCCTTGCCTAACAGCTCCGTGGTCACCGGTGTCGTTGCCGCCTTGGACAGCGAGGCCGGCAACGTCAGTTGCAGATGCACCGCGCCGGCATCCTCTGTGAATTTGCTGTTGAACGCGTCCGGCAATGTGAGCGGATTGGTTTCCTTGCCATAGGGTCGTGCGCCATCGAGATAGACATTGCCGCCGGTGAGAAGCGGGAACTCGCGGACATCATAGACCCAGGTGCCATAACCATCGTCAGGCCGAGGTGGCTTGGCGGGGTTGGTGGTTGCGGGTGCAGTCGCGCCTGCGCCGACGAAGATGTTGTTGTGGAAGCGGTTGTCGCCACCCTTGATGTTGACCAGGCCGGAGACCTGCGTCGAATGGGCGGGATGATAGGGCGTGGCGCGCCGCAGCTCCTGCCGGCAGATGATTTTCCCGGCAATCAGATTGTGCGCATAGGCACCGCCCTCGGACCAGTCCAGCAGGCTGACGGCGGACAGGAAGATGTTGTTGTCCACCACGCACGGCCCGTGGTTCACCTCGACAAACAAGTCCTCTGTGAGGTTGTCGTGGAAGAGGTTGCGCGAGACGCGCGTGCCCTGCGCCATCCAGTCCAGCCAGAGTCCGCGGCACGTCCGATAGATATGATTGCGGCTGATTTCGGTATCAATGGCGGCATGGAACTTGATGCCGCCCATTTCGGCACCGGTGAAGAGACGTCGGACGTGGATGTCATGGATGATGTTGCCGGTCACGCTGCTGAACGCGCAGCCCAGACTGCCGACAATGCCGGCTTGTTCGCAGTGCGAGACGGTGTTGTTGCGGACGATATGGTGGCCGATGTTTTCCTTGGTCCACGCGATGGGATGGGCATGCGCGCGCTCGATGGTTTTGACGTAGCCCTCGGCGCTGTTAGCAGAGGTGTTGTCGAATGCGTCGCCGTGTTTGCCCAGCGCGATGCCGGAACAAACCGAGTGGCTGACAGTGTTGTTCTCGATGATCCAGCCTTTGCTCCAATGCGTGCCGATCAGGCCGATTTGCTCGGCCGTCGGCGGCGCCCACGGCGTGGCCGCGTGGCGCATTGTGAAGCCGCGCACGGTGATGAAGTTCCGGCCCGGTTTGTCCGGATAGAAAACCGTGCGGCGAACATTGATCTCCACCAGTTGCTCGTTGGGATTCACGCCCTTGAACTGCGCCCGGATCTTCGTGTTCCCGCCATCCACCTCGCCAAACCACAGCGGCGTCTCACCCGCCGGCTTAAGCACATCCTCCAGCTTCGCCGCCTCGCTCAGCCATTCGCCATTGAGATAGACGGCGCCGGTGTGGTGCGCGCGGCCCCTGGCATTGAACCAGTCGCCGCGGATGAGGTCGCTGTAGGGATTGAAGTCGCCGAAAAACGAATTCGGAAGCGTCACTATCCAAACATCGTCCTGCAATTTCTGCCAGTTCTTGACGACTTCCGAGCCCTTGATCTCGACCTTGCCGCCCGGCGTGGCCTGATAGACAATGCGCTTCTTGTCGGACTCGCCGCCACGCGGCGGGTTGATACGCTCGCGATAGACGCCATCCCGCACGGTGATGGTATCACCCGCCTGAGCCAGATCGGCGGCACGCTGGATCGTCCGCAGCGGTGCGGCCTGCGTGCCGGGGTCGGTGTCCTTGCCGGTAGTGGCCACGTGGAATTCGGTGGCCCAGGCGGCTGTGGTGGCGAGCGCCAGCGCACCCAGGATGATTCGGGTATGGGAGGTGTTCATGCTTTGATTGTTAGATTGCATTGTCAGATGAAATTGCCGGATGGGATTGGCATGCCCGTCCGCCGTCACTATGTTTATCGGGGGACGACGATCAAGCGGGCTTGCTTGGGCGCGAAGGGTTCGATGCGCAGCGTATTGGTGCCGGGTTTCAGCAACGTCGTGATGGTGAGGCGATAGGGTTTGCCGATGAAGCCGCCGGCATCCCGACCGTTGACGGTGACCCGTGCCGCCGCTTCGGGAGCCAACTCATCCATGGTGAGGATGACGTCGGATTTTGTCAGATCCACCGTGCCGGGAATGTCACAATGTCCCACAAAGACGTCGGCTGTGGCCGGGCTTTTGGCAAACGGCCGCCCATTGAGCGCCTGCGGTACCGGTGCCGGTACCGCGGCGACGGCGTCGCGCGTGACGACCAGCGGCTCGATGGCCGGCTTGGCCGTGGCGTCACGTGGCGGCAGCTTGCGTTTTTCCGCGGCGAAAACCAGCAGGACGCTTTCCGACGGTTCCAGGGTCAGATCCACCTCCACGGAATCGGCACCAAGTCGGCGGTAAGGAATGGCGGTGATTTCATTGCGCATCGGATCCCAACATTCCGGCTCGCCTTGGGCGGTGAGTTTCAGGGTGAATTTGCGGGCCTCGCCCAGGTGATTCTGGTTGCAGATGAAAAACACATCACGGTTGTCTTTCTGGCGGTGCAGGATATGCAGCCAATTGCTGGTTTCACCCGCCTTCACTTCCAGCGTGGGATGAATCCCGGCGTCCCCGGTTAGAACCTTCTGAATCTCCTCGGGCGTCGGTTTTGCGGGTAGAAAGTACGAGCGCCCACCGGCCTTGCTGGTCTTGCAGCGCGTCAACGAAGGCGTGGCCGTGCCCCAGATGTCCGCGCAGAGTTGGGCGATGTCCTTGGCGCCGCGACCGAGGGTGGCGGACTTGCCAGGCAAATCCTGATAGGCCACCACCACCCCGCCGTTTTCAAAAAACCGCAGCGCCTTGGCCAATGTCGGATAGGGAATCACCTCGACTGCGGGCAGTACCAATATCTGATAGGTCTCCTTGTGGAGTTGGATCGTTTTGCCCACCAGCTTGGCGTCGTCCTCCCAAGCGTCGTAGAGCAGCCAGTCGCTGTCGAACAAGGCGTCCTGCAGCGTGCTGGTGAATTCCTCCGGTCGCTCGGTTTTGCCTGCATGAAAGCTTTGCCCGGGAAACAGGAAAGCCACCGGACACACGTGCCGTCCGCCGGTGAGCATGACGCTGAGGCGGCTGGTGTAATCGGCCCAGACGCGGTACAGCGGCCAGCGTGGCTCGAAGCCGCCGTTGTAAAAATAGGGCGGATAATCCCTGTCGTAGGGCGCGCGCGGGTTGAACGAGTGGCTGATCAGGAAATTGACGCCGCGAACCTGGTGCCAGTCCGCCAACCATTTCATTTGCGGATACGTCAGGACCTGATTGTAGCCGCCGTATACCTCGCTGAAGGCGATGTCGTCCTGCTTGTTATATGTGTGTGAAATGGAACTGGCGATCTTGGGTGTCTGATAGACGCCCATCTTGCGCTCGCCGGGATAGAGCTGGCGGCAGACCAGGTCGATGCCGCCCATGTCGCTGTATTTCTGCAACTGCATCAGATTGCCGGCTGACATGGTGCGGCTGAAGAGACAATCGTTGTGCTCCATGAAGTGGCCCATCGAAACAACCTTGTGGTCGCGGCACCAGCGGGTCATGCCGCCATACATCGTGCGCCCCCATGCTTCCGCGAAGGCGTCGATATAACTGTAATAGGCGGCGGTTTGTTCTTCACCGGCGAGTTTGAACTTGTAGCCGACGAGCACTTTGGCGAGGTCCAGCTTGCGCTCGGCGATGACCTTGGGCACCTCGCTGCCCCAATCGCCCTGGGTTTCGGGTTCATCATAAAAATAGCCGGTGATGGTTTTCCCGAAGTCGGCCTTGAAGCGGTCGTAGTGTGGTTGATAGACCGTCTTGATGAACCAATCGACACAGTCCTGGCTGGCACCGTCCACGGAGATATACTTTCTTTGCTGACCGATGCTGCCCTTGAACTTCCACGTGAACTTCATGATGCACCACGCGCCGGCGGGACTCTCCCAAACGAGTTTGCCATCCTTGATGCGGGAGGTGAGATCCACCAACGTCTGGCCGTCGATGACTCCGCCATCCAACTCCTTGCCGGCGACCACTGCGATGAGGTTGGCGTCAGCGTAGGCGTCCGCGTCCGCCTTGGCCGGTCCTTGGAGGTGGACGGCGGTGGCTTCCAGCACCTTGCTGCCGTATTCCGCCGGCACTCGTCCGCCCATCATTTGGCTCGGCCACCACCAGTCGTCGAAAATATACAGCGTGAGGTTGTTCTTGCGCGCGAAATCCAGCGTGATGCCCAGATCGCGATACCAGCCCTCGCCCAGCCAATCCTTGTGCGGCCGGGGTTCGGCGGTGAACGTGCCGTTGCCGCCATCCAGCACGTTCTTCAGTTCGGCCTCCAACTGTTCACGGGTTTCGTCGCCGTGCATCCAGAACAAGGGCCCCGTAAGGCGGCGGGCCTCCATGGGCAATGTGCGGAAGTACTGTTCGGTCTGCGAGATGTCAGCTTGTGCACCAGTGATGTGTGCTCCCGCCAGCGCCACAGCGCCTGCGATCCAACAATGGGTATTGAGGTGTTTCATGGATGGGTTGATGGGTACGGACTCATACTTCAGCATGGCGTACTGAACGCTCACGCTGAACTACCGTACCGGGATCCCAATGAAAAGACGCGTTGACGTCAAGGCAATATCCGGAAGATTTGGCCACTTGTTTCCGGGCATCATCCCACCACAGTCGCGACCTCGCGGCGCGCACGCCGCACCTCACGGGATTTATCGCCCATGGCCGCACCCGTCTCGCAGAAAAATCCCCGACAGTGGTGGCAACCTGGGAACTCAGGCATTCCTGCCCGTGTCTTTCTTCATGGATTTTTCACCGCCAAGGCACCAGGCACGCCAAGGGAAGAGTAAGAAGAAGAGATTGAGGATTGAGGATTGAGGATTGAAGAGGAAGATTTTGAAACGCCAAGGCGCCAAGCACGCCAAGGGATGCGGAAGAGATTGATGATTGATGATTGATGATTGATGATTGATGATTGAGGATTGAGGATTGAGGATTGAGGATTGAGGATTGAAGAGAAGAGATTCTAACCGCGAAGGACGCGAAGTGACGCGAAAGGGAAGAGGCGGGCAGGATGCCCGCAGCACGGTCTGGGGCAGGATGCCCGAGCCACCAGGTCGGAAGTCGGAGGTCGGAGGAGGTAGGGCGTGGAGGGGACGCCAGCGCTCGAACCCTTGCGTAAGGGTGGA
>CAISTY010000085.1 GCA_903888515.1 Akkermansiaceae bacterium
ACCCAGCTCTCACGCCATGTCACGCGGGGGCTGTAATAACCCGTCTGGCCGCGTTCGATCTTGGCGAGCGCCTCCTTGCCACGGTCGCTCGTGATGGAATCACGGATCTTGTTGCCCTGGTCGTCCTTGTCCTTGCCCGATGCGATGAGTTGCAGCGCCGCGCGTTCCTTGTCCGCTAGATCCTTGTAGCGCAAGTGGCCCAGCAGTGGTTCCTCGCTGAGCGACAGGCCCATGGAATAAACCGCGTTGGCCTTTTCCTCCTCCTCTGGCTTTTCCTCGGCACCGGCGTACTGGCAGGTGATTTCCGCCAGGTCGCCCTCGGTGAAGTTGGCGGTGACCTGCGAGACCGCGATGAATGGAATCTCGGAGTGCGCCGTGCCAGGACGCGGCATCAGCCTGACGGCGGACGTGCGGTGGCACAAAAAAATCTGCGTGGCGGTCCACTTCCCCTCCTTGTCGATCTGGACGGTGTAGCCCGGCTGCGGATAGAGGTTTCCCGGTTGAATTGCAACGTGTGTCGGCATCCTGTCCGGGACGCGAAGTCAACCGAACGCCGCTTGTGTGATGCCATGCTTCCCGAGTTTCTGGTCCATGCGGGTCAGCAGCCGGTTGGTTTCGCCGGTCAGCCGGTTGTTCTCGCGCTGGGCGTCGAGCGTGCCCGACGAATAACCACCGCCACCAACTTTCCCGAGCGACGTGACGATGGGATCGAGCCGCGTTGCCTGGGGGGACACGGACGCACCCGTGGCGGTGGTTTTGCCAACAGCGGCGGCGGCCTGCTTCACCTCCTCGGGCTTGGGCATCGAGTCGCGGATCGACTGGACGATCCTGCCGAAGCTGTCCCGCAGGCCGGTGGTGTCGATGAGTTCCGACGACGTGGACTCGCCCGCCTTGCGTGCCGCCGCCGCCACCCGCTCGCCAAGCACGGGCGCACCCGACGACATGAGGGCATCCGCCTGTTGCGCCATCTCCCTCATGTTGAAGCCGAACAGGTCCGCGCCGGTTTCCTTCCGGTCCTTGAGGATGCTGCCGAAGTTGGTTTCAACGTCCCGCGCCTCGAAGCCCAGCAGATCACTCATGCCGGGGATTTTTGCCAGTCCCTTGAGCAGGTGCGCGATCACCCATTCCATGCCCGCTTGCAAATAGACGATGGGTGTCTGGAAGGCATTGAGCAGCGCCGCGCCGAAACCGGCCGCCAGTCCTAACAGGGTGGTGCCCAGCCCTTTCCACATCGCCCCGTCGGTGATGAGATTCCAGAAAAACTCGACGGCCAGACGGAACCCGTTGACCAGCGTGTTGATGGCCACCGCGAACCCGAGCTTGAGGGATGCCGTGACGATGTCCAACATCTGCCCGCTCCTGAACGCGGCGATGACGAACATGATCGCCTCCTTGACCCGCTTGCCCGCTTCAACGGCCATCGGTGTCAGTTTGGACACCATGGCGATTGCTTCCGCGACAAGCGGGCGGATCGCATCGTTGATCGGCGTGCCAATGGCAAGAAAGACCTCGTTGAACGAATCCTTGAGCGTGGAGAACAGGCCCGATGTCGTTTTGCTCTGCATCTCCATCATGCCGGAAAACTTGCCGCCCTTCGAGGTCATGTCGATGAACGCCTTTTCGATCTGCGGAAATCCGACCTGCCCGGATTCAACGAGTTTTCTAACTTGGGATTCGTTGACGCCGAACTGCCTCGCCAACTCACCGATGATCGGGATGCCGCGGCCTGTCAGTTGGTTCACGTCCTCCGCGAACAACCGCCCCTGGACCCGCGCCTTGCCATAGATCTCGGCGATTTCACCGATGGGTGCCTGCACGCCCGCCGACACGTCACCGATGCGCCGCAGGGTTTCCGGCACGGTGTCGGCGGATTCACCGAAGGCGATCAGCTTGCGGCCGGCATCCGCGAGTTCTGGAAACTCGAAGGGTGTTTCGGCACCGAGCACGCGGAGTTTGGCAAGCGTATCTTCGGCTTTGGCCGCGTCACCTATCAGGGTGGCGAAGGCAACCTTGGTGCTCTCGAAATCGGCGGCGGCACTCACGGCTTTCACGCCCACGCCCATCACGGCTGCTCCACCCGCCAACGCCGCACCGATGCCCGCCTTGAGCGCAATCCCGCTCACCTCAAAACCTTTCCCCAGGGCCACAGCGCCACCTTTGCCAAGTCCTGCCAGACCCGCGCCCGTCATCTTGCCCATGCGGCGTGCGGATGCTGCAACGTGTTCGGTGGCCCCGGCTATCGCCCGCTTCAACGCGGTAATGTCGGCTCCAAGGGTGACGGTCAGGGCGCTCATGCGCCGGGGGTGGAGTCAACTATCTGTAGAACGCCTGCAATCAGCCGCTGTGGACAGACGGCCGCGAAGCGGGCGGCTGTACGCAATCGGCTGGATTGCATTGTTGGGGCAGTTTGTCCTTGATTCCTACATCAAAATCGCTTTCGATAATGTCCTCGAAACGGAGATCATTGTTTCCTGTAAGTTCCTGCAGTTCCCTGACTATCCCGTTTGAGTGCCGCCACTCCTGCGGTGTATTTCTGTCTAGCGCAATCTCCCAGGCCGGTCGCGTTGGTGCTTCACAGAGATAGTGGGCCAACTTCTCGTAGTCAACTAACTCAAAGGAATGGAGAAGACCAATGGCTTTCGCCCGATCTGCGGCACTAATAGCATCTCTTGAGAAACGTGCTGCGGTTGTTACAAAGAGTGCCTTGTGGTAGCCGGACAAGAGCGACGCCCCCAACAACTCTCGTACACCAGATACCCCTTCCACTGCCTCTTCTGCCCTTCTCCTCTTCACCTGCACAGCAACCGGCGTGTCCGAGTGCAAAAGAACTAAGTCAATACCACCATCCCGGGTGTAACCCAGGTGAACCACTTCGCAAGAAAGGACGCCCCGGAGGATAGCTGCGACGAGATCCTCCATTCTCTTCGGATTGATGTGACGTACGAGTGACGGGACTTTCGTTAACTCGGATTGCAGGACCTCGACCGGGATGCACTCTGAATCAATCGGGTAGCGTTGGAGGGACCCAGCAATAACCGCAGTATTTCCATCGTTGCAGCCATCATTGTCAATGTAATCGTACCACCACCCGCAGCAAGTGCACTCCGCCCGACCAAAGTACGTTTTCTGAACCTGCAATGTGTGTCTGCAATAGACGCATGTCTTCGAATCGCGCAGACAACCCAAGCCATCGTAGGCATGGAGCACCACTGGAGTATGGTAGGAAAGGACAACATGTCTGCCGTGCTCGGAGCTCATATCATTCTCTGGTTCTCACCCCTAACAGTTTTGTTCACGAACGCGTTCAGTTTGCACCAGCTCACGAGCGCGCTCGTGTTACAGTACAAACCGAACCCGGAAGGGCGCTTCTCTGCGTCGCTCGGTCAACACAGCCATTTAACAGCCTGCTGAGAGCGTGCCAAGAAAATACGTTGATGAAAATGGTCCCTCAAGGGACCAGCATCAAGGAATTTCTTGAGTCCTGTCAGAATCGTCCGCCTCCCGATTCCACCGCACCCGCAGCTCCTCCAACTGCCCCCGCAGGCTTGTTCCACCCACCCCCGAAGCGCACCAATGCGTCCTTACCCCGTTCCGCCTTAACAGACAGTGCTGATACTGGGCGAGCCGCGCCAGCGGCATGTGGAGGATGCGTTCCTCGGACCAGCCGGTTTCAGCGGCGATGGCGAACACCTGGGCGGCTAAGAAGCCGGGTTCGTCGCACGGCGGGGCTTTTTTCCGCCAAGGCCTCCCATGGTTTCAACCTGGGCCGCTTCCAGTTCGCGGCTTTGTTCTTCGAGGCGCTTGAACGCGGTCTGGAAATCGGCGGGTGTGAGGCTGCCGCAGAAGATCAGGGCGGACTCGCGAAATTGCTGGTCATCGAAGGACGCCCGCACCACATCCGGCCACATGGCGCAGTGGGCATAGACAAATCCCATGATGGCCGAGGTGAACTCGGGCGTGCCATCCGTGGGCATCTCACCTTTCACCAGCGGGTTGCCGGTGCGCAGGAGCACGTCGTAGCTGGCCAGCGAGAGCGGGCGCATGGCGTGGCCCCCAACCACGGTTTCAACATCATGGAATGCTGTTGATAGAAGTTTCTGGCGGTCGGTGTCGTTCATGGGATCTTAGAGGTAGCGAAGAAACAGGTCTTCGGTTTGGGGAGAGGCGTTTAGCGGGAGGAAGGCGAATTTCCCGCGACGGCTGATGCAGGCAAGCGGCACGTCCTGCTTGATCTTGGTCACCAGCGATTCACGGTTCATGAGTGCGGCCTTGATGTAGGCGAACGGATGTTCGGGATTGGCGATGTGCCAGCCGTTGTCCGACCATGCGGCGATGAGTTCGCTGGTCAGGTATTTTCCGCAGGCACTCTGCGGCTCGAAAAACCAGATCACCCGTTCGCCACGGATGCCGTCGCCGACCACGCGGACGAGGGGTTTTTCGGCCAGTGGGATGCCGACAGCGGATAGGGCGGCGGCAAGGGCCGTGTTGCTGGTGGCGGTGGATGATAGATGGGTGATGGCGTTCATGCCTGGATATGGGGATGGTCACTGGTCACTGGTCATTAGTCATTGGTGAATATGCGTTGCTCATTTCTTCTCTTTACCAATGACCAATGACTGATGACTAATGACCTGCGCGATTCAAATGCAGATGTTTGGGCTTATTAGGGGCTACTGGCGACAAACGGATAGTGGGTGGCGGTGATGTCGATTTTCTCGAAGTCCTCGTTGTTGAGGGCGAGGTTGATCTGCTTGATGATCGTGGTGCCGCCCGAGGCAGCCTGGAGGTGGGCCGGCATCGTGTTCGCCAGTGTGAGGGCCGCGCCGATCTTGCCCGCGAACGGGCTGGTTTTGGCGACGAGTCCCGACAGCTTGACCTCGACCTTCTCCTGATAGAGCGCGAGGCCGATGATTTCGCCGCCCTTGCTGAGAACGGGCTTTTCCTGGTTCGAATAGTCGAATGACAGGTCGGCGATGATGATACCCGTCTCATCCTGAGGGATGCCCCAGTTGCCGGTTGTGCCAAGGAATGTCGCGGCCATTTGACCGCGTGCGCCGTGTCAACCGGGCCGGGCTTTGCCCGGAGACACAAGACCGCTGCGCTGCAAGACAGAAGACACAAGAGAAGACTTCACACCGCCGACACCACCGCCTCGTAGCTCAGCACCGATTCACGACCTCGCGCCTCGTCGGGACTGGTCACACTCTCGCGGTCTAGCAGGTCATGCAGAACGAAGGATTCCGAGTCCAATGCTGCTTGGATCTCCGCCTTTCCCCTGAGCAATACAACCAGCTTCCCGGCCCACTCGGCGTGGGTCTCAGCGGGCGTGTCGTCCACTTGAGAGAAGAGATGCACGTCGAGTTTCACGCGGGCGGTGTGCGGCATGGCCTGGATCGGTTTGGATTCCGGGGCGTTGAGCACCACACATGGGCGGGTGCGGATTTCATCGCGACGGGCGACGTGGACCGGCAGGGCTGCCGCATCCGGGAATTCATCCGGCCTGTGGGTGTCGATCCAATCGGCCAGGAGCGAGGTGAGGCGATCTTCGATGAGGTTTGGCATCTTGCATCGTGGCGGCGCGTCAACCCGCTTTCCGCAACGCACGGTTCGCCTTGTCGTTGATCGCCCGTAGTGAAGTGGCCAACGCCTTCCTGAGCTTCCCCGCAGCCACACGCAGCGCGATCTCAATGCCGGTGTAGGTCGTGACCTGTTCGATGTAGTCGAGCTTGTTGATGAGCGTGACAGCCGGGGAATCCCCGGTCTTCACCACGGCGGTTCCCGGTGACTGTTTGTGCCGGGTTGCCCATTGTGCGGCACCCCTGACACGCCCCCCGATGGCCTTGGCCGCGTTGATCCACGAACCCTTGGCAAACCCGACCCGCTTCTGGATCTTGGCGATGTAGGAATCCAACGCCTTCGGGCTGGTCACGATCTGCGCTGGTGTCCTGCGTTTCACGTTGGCGTTCTTGCCTGTCCTGCTTGCCTTGTGGAGTTTCGGATCGAGGCGGCCCACGGAGAGATCCTTCCAATTGGAGTTGGATGACTGGAGCGCCTTTTCCGCCTTGGAGAATCGCCGGTTCTGGATGTGCGCCCAGAATCTATCTGCGGCGGCGGGGTCCAGCAGTCTCATGTTGTCATAAGCATCCGATGGCAGGGCGAACACTTTCACGATGTCACCGGCCACCGCCTTCTCTCCGCGCTTCTTCGCCTTCTCGGAAAAGCCGAACGGCCGCGTGTTGCGTGCCAGTTCCACGGCCAGTCCTCGTGCTTCTTGCTTCACCAGGGATTCCAGCGTGCGTCCCACTTTTTCAGGATAGCGGTTGAGCAGGCGTGCCACGTCGCTGCCGCCCTTCATCTTTGCGGTGAACCGGATGTAGCCGTCACTCATCGGTGGTGGAAAGGCTGAGTGTTAGAATTGGTGAGCGTGGATGACTTGAAACCTGCGAGATACGGTATTCCGTGCCGTCCACCTCGATGCGCTCGCCGGTTTTCGGGAGTGTACTGGGAAACGCCAGCTTCGGCACCCGCAGGCTGAGGTCGGGTGATTCCACAAACCCGCCCATGTCGATCTGCTGCTCGCGCTTCACGCGGCTGACGAGAACGAGCAAGTCGATGTTTTGCCACCTTGCTTTCACGCCATGCTCTGATAGAAGCTGCCGCAGGTCAGATAGGATTTCAGATTCGAGTTCCATGCCTGGGAAGGCGTGTCAAAGCACCCCCTCATGTCCTGGACCCTCTCATGCCGCCTCACGTCAAATTTTCGGCGTTGCCCTGCCGTGCCGGGACTGATATTCAGAAATCCTTCACCATGAGAACTCCCGTCCAGTCCAAGCCCGCTCTCGTGAGCGGGAATCCCGAGGAAGTGTCCTTTCGGGTTCGATTTGTAGTGGAACACGAGGGCGCTCGTGTAATGGTGCAAACCGAGCGCGCTCGTGATTAATCCTGTTGGCTGAGAAACGAAGATGACCGATCTCCAGAAACGATTTGAGTCCGTCGCCAGAGGCCGTGCCGTTCACATAGCCGAACGAGCAAACACGCTCTTCAACAACGACTACGAGGTTGCGTTCGATGACGCTAGCAACTCCTACCGAGTTGAGTTCACGAGGAATGGCTGGTTTGAAGGCGCGCACCGGTTCATTGAGCGGTGGATCAAGAGGCATGCGGAGGAACTGGACGGAGTGCCCCTGAAGGTGCCCGTTGGACACGCTGATTGCCGCGTCGAAGCCATGTTCTGGATTATCGAGCGTTTCGCCGATTGTCACATTGGCGACTGTCAGACAGCACTCGAGAATCAGATCAAGCACCTCTTGAGTGAACGCCCCAACGAGGGCGTCTTCGGAGAAGTTACCGTTGAAGCCCGTGTCAACGCACTCCGCGGTGTCATAACGCATCTTCAGACAATCACGGACGAGGTTCATAGTGGGGTTCTGTCTCCGAAGAGCATCGAGTTCCTGTCGCTGATAGGACTGGACTGTTTCGAGCCGAAGAAGGACAGCCAACCACCGGTCGGAGGCGACTCCGAAAACCGCGCCGCAGACGGCGCGGCTTCCGGAGCGCCTCAACCGTGACGTTCAAACGCCGCATCGTGGTTTTTCGCCGAATCTAACCGCTCGGCAATTCCTCAAAAACAAAGCACCCCCTCCGGTTTCCCGGAGAGGGTGCCCACGAACCCCGTTAGACCATGCCGGGAAGAATCAGGAATACTCGCCCGCCACCAGGTTGATGCGGCAGGCCGATGTGCCGTCCAGTTCGATCAGGGCCGGGCCTTCATGGACGACGAACACGGTGGCCGCGTTGGCTTCCTTGGTGGCCGCTCCGACCGGGATCTGCGCCTTGGCGGCCATCAGGTGGACCGTGTCGCCGGGAGCCAGAGCCAGGCCGAGGTTTGCGGTGAGCGTGATCGACACCCCGGCCTGCACCGAGGTCACCACGCCGCGCACGCCGGTTCCGGTGGCTAACGAGAACAGCACGACCACATCGTTCGCCGCCGCCCCGGTGTAGGGCACGCAGTTCACCACTGCCTGGTTGGCGGCGCTGGTGGCGGTGACGACCGTGGATGCGCTCGAGGCCTTGAAGGTGAGCAGTGAGGCCGCCTTGTCGGAGGTGGCGTTCACATACTGGACGCGCACACGGTCGCGCCCACCGGCGGGAACGACGACGTGGCTGAGGGTGGATCCGGCATTGCCGGTTTGGCTGAATGGAATCATGGCTTGGTGTAGTAACCGGCGTCGAGCACCAGCGAGCGCGGATTGGGCGGCATCTTGGCGTTACCGCAAACCTCCCGGATGCCGAGCACCTTCTTGTAATCAAACGAGGTGGCGGCCAGTGCCGGGATGCCGGGCGCGCCGTAGGTGGCGGCGGTCACCACCGAGAGGATGTCCACCAGCACGTCCTGCGCGAGTTGTTGGGCCGCGGCCTCGACGAGGGTTTCCAGCGTGTTGAGGGAGGTTTCCGCGTTCTCGCGCGCCGTGACATGCACGGTCTTGAACTTGTGGCGGTTGAGCACGACCGGCGCCACGGTCACCGTGGAATCCGCGTTGGCCGTGTAGTCACCGGCGAAGTCGCTAGACGTGCTGGGCGCGCCGACCAGGGGTACGCGCACCGTGTCG
>CAISTY010000086.1 GCA_903888515.1 Akkermansiaceae bacterium
CGGGCAGGATGCCCGCTGCACGGTCTGGGGCAGGATGCCCGAGCCACGGTCTGAGGAAGTGAAGATGTTGATTGCTGATTGATGATTTACGAGTTTGGTTTTTTGGTGGAAGAGGCGGGCAGGATGCCCGCTGCACGGTCTGGGGCAGGATGCCCGAGCCACGTTCAGAGGGAAGAGCCACGTTCGATGTTCGATCTAATCATTGCCGGATTTCATCGAAGTGGAATCTGCGGGAGCGGCCTTTGCCTTTGGCGTGGAAGCGGATGCGGCGGTTTTTTCCGGCGTCGGATTTGAAGATGTGGATTTCGCCGCGTTCGCCGGAGCAGTTTCTTTGGAGGAGCATGCCGAGGCGGGAGTTGCAGGCGTCGTTGAGTTTGAGGGAGAGTTTCTGGAGGTCCGCGACGTATTCCTTGCGGCCGTGGAGGCACCACGGGAGGAGGCCTTTTTCCCACATGATGTGGACGATTTCCTGGAATGAGCACTCGCGGCCGCGGGTGTCGCGGGAGCAGTAACGGCGAGAAAAACGCGTCAGTATTCCTCCGGCCTCCATTTTCCGTAAAGAATCAGAACTTGAAATACGTGCGGGATCCTGTCTGATAGCCCCCCGCGTGGCAATACGGCACAAGCATGATCTGCGTGTTCTTGATGCGGAATCTTGGCGCGAGCCCGTCCTGGGGGGGGCAGGATTCAAGCCATTCCGCCACCGCTTGTGCTTGAAAGCCCTTCCCGACAAACGGATCCGCAACGACGGCGCCTTTTTCGATCGTTTGCGCCAAGGCCCAGGGGCCATACGAAAAGGCAACCCATTTCGGTCCGTCCTTCGGCGTCTCGATGTGACCCTTGAGGAGATACTCAAAGTCAATATCGATTCCATCGCCGCTCTTCCAAGCCCGGCTGATGCGATAGAATCCCCGATGATTTTGCTGCAACGCGATGTCCTCCCCGTTGATGCGCACGGCGGTCAAACGCGCGTCGGAGGGATCGCGGAACTCAAGGGCAAAATCCTTGCCGCCCGCTTCCTCAAACCGAATTCCGACGCGGGAACCACACGGATAGTTTCCCGTAACTTTGATCCTGGCCTTGCCGTATGCCTGCGGGAGGATTGCACTGCAAGGAACCAGGCTGGCTAACGAAATGCCACCGTCCACCACGCCAATCACGTGGCGCGAGAACATTTCCAACGCCCGCGGTCCGCTCGAAGCGCAACATGTAATTTTGGGACTGTACTCCCGGTAATCCTCATTAGCCCGGGTGTAGTAACACCAATCGATGCCTTCCTGATATTGTGCGGCCATAAGCGCATTGAAGACCGCCCGTTCCGCCTCCGCGGCATACCGGGCCAGGCCGGTCAGTTCCAACAGGTGCAGATTCAGCTGGATCCATGTCGTCGTGGAGCAGGTTTCGACCACCGCCCCCGCCGGTTCGAAATCCTGCTGGAGAGCGAAGCACTCCTTGTTGCCGTTGTATGCCCTGTGCCGACTCCAAGGACCTCCAGTTATGTATATGTGGTGGTCCTTGATGTTCTCCCAGCCGTTTTGCACGGTCTCCAGGTATCGATTGTCTCCCGTATGCTGGTAGAGGAGCGCGTAACCCAGCAGATTGGCCATGAGCTGATATGCTTTGCCGCCGCCCGGCCCCGAAACGTCCTCCTTCTTCAGCATGGCACCCATCAGACGCAATCCGGGGGCATTTTCGCCGCACCGCACTATATGTTCGGCAAACTTGAGAAAACGTTCCTCGTGAGTCCTTGCGTAGAGCATCATGATGGATTCGAGCACCGTCGTGCTCGATATGCCGCTTCTTGTGCCATTGCGGGTGATGTCGGCCTTGCCTTCCCCGAAGGTGCCGATCAATAGATCCGCGATTTGTTCACTGGCCTTGACGACGCGGTCATCGGGGTGGAATCGCTCATAGGTCAACAAACCGTAGAGGTTGTAGCGGTGCGTCCAGACATCCCAGTTCTTCGCTGCGGGTATCGTGTGAAATCGATCTTTCCCGGCATAAGTTCCCAAGTATCCATTCGGTTCCTGGGCAGTCAGGAGTCGCTCCACGGTTTCCTGGAGTTTCTCACCCAGTTTTGCGTTGTCCGTTCGCTCATGCGCCAGGGTCGCGGCGTGGAGCCATTTTCCGACATGCTCTCCCTGCCACGGATGTTTTCCGGGCCGCGATTCGAAACCGGCAAGCATATACCCGCCTTCGCAGTCGAGCATGTGCCAAAGGCGATTCCTCTCCCATAACCCGACTCTTTGCGCAAGCAGCCCCCCCTCAAGCGAATTGGGCAGCGGCCTCCAGACGCAGTCTATCGTTTTCCTCGCTTCTTTGGCGGAAGCGCCGTTCGACGCAACAGTCACCATGTTGCCCCGCAATGCCAGCACCGACCCATCGGCCGCCGCGACGATACTCGGGGACCGGCCGCCATCGGAAATCTGCCGGGTTTCGAGCTTGGGGTCCCCCGTGAACTTGTCCGGCATGTCCCCGGCCGCCAGCGCGAAGCCGCAGGTTGCCAGCAAGGCGAGGGTTGTGACCCTACGTTTTGTTCTTCTGTTCATGGCAAAACCCACTGCGGCACGTCGCCGTTGCCGGTCTTCTCGCCCTGCAGCAGCCAGCTCAGGTTGAAGACCGCGACCTGAACCGCCGAGTACATCCCTTTGGGCCCGCCTTCAAACGCCAGATAGATCATTCCTTCGCTAGGGGTACCCTTTCGTCCCACCCCCAAATTCGAGTAGGCGCTGGGACCGTCGAAGACCAGTCGTTTCATCGGCCAGGTCTCGCCGCCGTCGAAGCTGGCCCATACCGTGATCTTCTCGCGTCCGCCGTCTCTCGATGCCCCCGCCTGCTCAATCCGCGGCGTGACGCCGCCGCCGCAGTCGAGGTTGGAGTAAATGAGGATATCGCGTCCCTTGACCGGCAGGCGGATCAGCCCGCCCATGCATCCGTAAGACGATCCGCGTGCACCGTCGGGCAGGATCCCGGAACGCCAGAAGTTCAGCCACCGATCCCCGCCATCGTAACTCCAGGCGAAATACCGGTTGCCCCGCGTCATGTGCTCGCGGGAGCTGTAGAGAATGCGGCCGTCGGAGATTTCCGCCAAGGCCGCCTCCCCCGTACCGAGAACGGGAAACGGGTTGGTCGTCTGCCAGGTCTTGCCCCGGTCGTCGCTGTAGATAGCCGTATTGTAAATCACGGGCCGCCACATGAGTTCGTTGGACGGTGACCAGCGAACCGGCGTGATCAGGCGCCCGTTGTACTTGCCGAACTGAAGCGTGACGCCGGGCTGAAAGCAACCGGCATTGAGGTCCTTCCCGCCCTCACCGTGCCCCATCTTGTTAGAAAACACCTTGATCTCCTCGCGCTTCCAAGTCAGACCCGCGTCGGTGCTGATCCACCGATACCCTTTGGGATTGACCCGCATGATGCATCCCGTTTTCTCGTCCACGATCGCATTGCCGTCGGCGTCCGGCCCGATCTCGACGGCTTCGTTCCACGTCTTGCCTCCGTCCGTGCTTCTCCTGACGGTCTTCTCATGAAAGGCCAGCACCGTCCCGTCCGGGGCGGCGACGATGTTTCGCCCTCCCCGCCCCTTGAAAAGCTCTTGCAGGGAGAACCGCGACTCGCCCATAAACACCTCCAGTTTGCCCTCGATTTTGTCTACAATCGTCTCTTCGGCCGCCCGCAGGGCACCGCAGGCCGCTATGACGAATGTCGATGTCAGCAGTATCGCGAATTTCTCCATTAAATCCTTCCTTTCCGAGGTGGCCCCCGAAGTCCTGCCACGCAGTGGCTAAACCAAGCTATAATGACGGGGCTCGGGAAATCGATAGGAGATCATGGATGTCAGATCAAGGGTAAAGACGGGTAATCACTTTGTCATTGGCCAACACGAGGCGCGCGGGCATGGGCAGTTCGAGTTCGACGACGTCGCCGCTTTGCCATTTCCGCCGGATTGAGGCATAACCCATGACCGTCTGGACGGGAACGACCTGGCCGTTCACCTTGAGTGTGGCGGAAGTCTTGCCGGCCTCGGCATAGCGATACAGGTCGGACGGGAGCGGTTTCTCAAGCCATCCGGGAATGCGCAGCCGGAGCGTGAAGGCTCGTGTCTGGGTGGGGTTCACTTCCAGCCGCACCTGGCCATCCCACGGATATGCGCTGGTCGCTTTCAGGCTGACCGCCCCGCCGTCCACTTGCGGCTCCGCCGTGCTGGATCCGTAGAGATTGACGAACAATTCGCCGGGTTTGCTGGCATAGAAGAAAGCGGGCACCTGAGGAATGAACCGCACGACGTTGGGGGGGCAGCAGGCGCAGGGAAACCATTCGCTGCGCGCATTGCCGTTCACCGAGCACAGTTTGTTCGGATAGAAAAAGCGCTCGCCCGTCAGGCTGACGCCGGAGAGAAACGAGTTGTAGAGGCAGCGTTCCAGCACGTCCACGTATTTGGCGTCGCCGGTGAGTTGGAACGTAACCGTCCTAAAATTCTCCCCCTACCCACGGCGGCGCGGTCTGCTAGGCTCGGGCCATGTCTTTGAAAACATCACCCCGGTTCCGGGGACGTAACGGACGGGCCGCCCGCGCGCGGTTCGTGGAAGTGGAGATGCC
>CAISTY010000087.1 GCA_903888515.1 Akkermansiaceae bacterium
ATCCTGCCCGCCGCCTCTCATTCACCAGAGTCCTGGAAACCGAGAATGTGTTGTCGTTAGGTCAAATTCTTCGTCTTGCGTCTTGTTGTCTTGGGTCTGAGGCGAAGCCTCGCCAAACCATTGATCAGACAAATTATCAGAAATCCTGAACCCCTAACCAACACCAGGGCCGCCGATCTCACCAGTCGGCGGCCCTGCTGCGTTATGCCCCTGGGGCTCTTTCATCCCGAAAACAGAAGTTGAAAGCACGAAATTCACGAAACTTCACGAAAGGTCAGGCAATTCCAGACTTTACCTGATTCACTTTTTTGTGGAAACAACAGGACATCCTAACTGCTTCTTATTTAGTGTTTTTTCGTGTCCTTCGTGGTTCCTATCTCGGAGTTCGGGTTCATTCACGACGCGTTGTGCTCGCGGAGGGCTGCGACGACATGGCGCAGCGCATGGACTCCAATTTATGCGGCATAGACAGCTTGTTTGGTCGCTTCGATTTCGAGTTTGAAGAAAGGGTTTTGGATGGAATCGTAGGAGATGAGATCGACGGTACGACCCAGCACGGTTTCCAATGACTCCTTGAACTCAAAGAACTGTGCAAAGGCGCTTGGTTGGTGGGAACGGTCAAAGACGACCAGCAAATCAATGTCGCTCCCCGGACCGAACTCGGGCCGCAGCACTGAGCCAAATGCGTGGAGGGTCTTGACGTGATGGTCACGACACAGTCTTTGGATACTGGAGAAGTGTTGTTCGAGCAGGGAGGGCATGGTGGGGTGAATGCTGGAAAATATCAGGGAGGACACCAGAGAACAAGACACAAGTGTGATGCCCGGAGAAGAACGACAGTTGGTGACTCAAATTATCTATTACCAAGCTCTGCCGACCCGTCCGACCTCTCACCGCGCCCCGTTGGGGACCAAGTCGGCGCGGCGAGCCGCCACGCCCTACGCGAATGAATTGTTGGCCCTCTGACCTCCGACCTCTGACCTCCGACCTCTGACCTCTGACCTCTGACCTCCGACCTCTGGTCTCTGGCTTCTTTTCTTGACAGAAACTGTCGATATGTGACAGTTTCCTGCAGATGCAGCGCATGACAGAGCTTGCCCAGATCCATGCTTCTCGCGGTTTTTTCATGCGCGGGGAGGCAGCCGTATGGATGCGTGGGAGCAAGGACTCGCTGGGTGCGATGCTGAAGCGGGCGGTGGCCAGCGGCGAGATCCTGCGGATCTGCCGCGGGTTGTATGGTCTGGACCGGCGCTATTTGCGGGAGAGTCTGCATCCTTACGTGCTGGCGCAGCCGATGTATGGTCCCAGCTACATCAGCATGGAATCCGCGCTTTCGTATCACGGGTGGATTCCAGAGGCCGTGCATGCGGTCACCAGCGCCACCGTGAGACGTTCCGCCACCTTCAACACCCCGTTCGGCCCATTCAGTTTTACCCGGGTTGCGCAACGGACATTCTTCGCCGGGGTGGAGCGAGTGGAAGTCGGACCGGGGGCGGTTTTTCTGCTAGCCTCGCCGCTCAAGGCACTTGCCGACTACGTCCACGTTCACGCTCTGGCCACGGAGTCGCCGCCTGATCTGATCGCCAGCCTGCGGGTGGATGTGCACGCGTTGGCGGCGCAATCACCCGCCGCATACACCGAGGTGGCGGCGGCGGGTTATGGCTCCGCAGTCAGGCAATTCATGAGTAAACTCGCACAACTCCAGCACCCAT
The DNA here is from genome assembly GCA_903888515.1 of Akkermansiaceae bacterium. GTDB lineage: Bacteria > Verrucomicrobiota > Verrucomicrobiia > Verrucomicrobiales > Akkermansiaceae > Luteolibacter. The sequence goes on from CAISTY010000087.1 coordinate 1,713, forward strand.
GAGCATCCGCATCATCCAGCAACGTCTAACCGATTACCACTGCCAGTCGGCCCTCGAGGAGGACCAGGCACTGCGCGAGATCACCCAGGAAATCGTGCTGGCCGCCCTGAGTCGCAGCGGAATCTTCGCATACGCGGGATTTCACGGCGGTACCTGCCTGCGTATTTTCCACGCCCTGAACCGGTTTTCAGAGGATCTGGACTTTGCCCTGTTAGAGCCCGACCCGGCTTTCTCCTTGGACGCGCATCTCAGGCGGGTGGTGGAGGAACTGGCGGCTTTCGGTTACCGGATCGAGATCGATTCGCGGGGAAATTCCGATCGGACCGTGCAAGCCGCATTCCTGAAGGATGACTCGATCGGGCGCCTGTTGCGGCTCGATTTCCGCCCGGGTGCCGGTCCGGCGCGCAAACTGCGGATCAAATTGGAAGTGGATACCCGCCCACCCGCCGGCGCGACCTATGCGATGCCGCTTTTGGATTTTCCGTTTCCCTCTCCGCTCCGGGTTTTCGACCTGCCCAGCCTGCTGGCGGGGAAGCTCCACGCCGTGCTTTGTCGCTCCCATCTCAAGGGCCGGGATTGGTATGACTTCCTCTGGTATGCCGCACGCCGGGTCCCGGTGAATCATGCCCTGCTGAGCGCCTCCCTCGACCAAGCCGGACCCTGGGCAGGCCATGGGCTGCGCTCCGATGATGCCTGGTGCGCTCGGCAATTGCAGCAGAAAATAGCCGCGCTCGATTGGCATCAAGCGCGCGAAGATGTGCGCCGCTTCGTCAAGCCGGCCGAACTGGCTTCCCTCGACTATTGGTCCGCCGCGTTCTTTCTCGCCCAGTGTGCCAAGCTGCTGCCGCAGGACCCTGTATCTCCTGATTAACTCCCGGGTCCACACCCGCCCGCCGGGTTCTTTGCAAGGATCATTGATCAGACAAATAATCAGGAATCCAGTTGCGGATGCGTGTCTCACGCCGGAGCGCGAGTCTCCAGACTCGCCAGCCAATGAGCCGCCATACCTAGTGTGCCGGACGATAATTAGCTATACAAAACAGAATGCGCGTGTAAAATACGCGCATGGCCCGTCCGATTCGCATTCTTTCGCTTGATTCCGTCCAACTCCGGGAACTCCAGACCATGATCAAAAGGCCCAAAGCG
>CAISTY010000088.1 GCA_903888515.1 Akkermansiaceae bacterium
GACAACGAACGTGGTTTCAGGCGTCGCTCCGCGACGCGATCCCTCATGGAATGCCGTAAACCGTGGGTTGAAACCCACGGCTACCATCATGCGGTCGCTCCGCGACCAAGAGGGTTATCGGAGATGCGAGTGCGATATGCGGTAATTCTGCACGTACGGGTCTGTGGGAGCCCCGGGTGAGCAATCACCCGGGGCCACCCGGCCCGGTGTGCATCGCACGTTCACCGTGTGCGGCGTGGCGTCTGATAGTCCGTCGAGCGTGTCGCCCATGGTGAAATTGCCGGCGGGGATCACCTCGAAGTCAGTTAGATCCGGCCCGGTGAATGTCACGCGTTGTCCTGGTTGGGTCGCACGCTCGACCACTTGGCCCGACCACGGGTTCAGCACCCGAAGTGATCCGCCGACGGTCGAGGTGATTTCCAGTTTCTCTACCTTGCCGTTCTTCTGTTCCGCTGATACCAGAAACCCGCCCTGTGCGCGCAGGTTGGTGAATTTCGCGTCCTGTTCCTTCGGCCAGCAGGGAAAGACCCGGATGGTGTCGCCAACGCTCTGCATCAGGAATTCGGTGACAACGGCCGCCACGCCAATGCTCTCCGGCATGAACGTGCCGTGCTCATGTCCCTGCCAGACAAACAGGCCATTGGGTAATTCCCGGCTTTTGAACCACGCCTTCATCTCCGGAACTGCCTCCGGCATGGAGAGCCGCGCCTTGGCAATGGGGAACACAACGTGTGAGTTAGCGTCGCCGAACGTGGTGTCTCTGATGGTGCGACGAAACAGATCCTTGACCGGCTCGGAAGAGAACCAAGTGACCTGCTCCGCGGGAAATACCGGTGCTACAGGCACCGTGAGATTGTGCATCTCCACCTGCTTGTACTTGCAGCCGGCCCAATCCACCACGACCGGCTTGCCATTGGGATCAAGCGCCACCGGATAATCCGCGAGCAGGGCTTTCATGGCCAGGCACTCCGCAGCCAGGGCACGGTCCTTGCCAAGTTCTTTCGACGCCTTGTCGAAGGCGTCGAAGGTGTAATGCACATAGGCAATGTCAAAAGGACAATTGTCAATTCCCATGGCACCATGTTCAGGACTGTACGACGGGCCTAGCAGTATTTTCCCAGCGGCGTCCTTGCCGCACTGTTTCATGAACGACAGATAGAATCGCGCCGCTTCGCGAAGGCTCGGGTAGATCTTCGCCTCCAGATAAGCACGGTCAGGATCACACAGATGCTTGTGCCACAGATTCTGCGCGGTCATCCCGACCATGCCGATGGTCATTCCCCAAGGATTCATGACGAGCGACCGCTTGTTGACGCTTTTGCAAACGGCAGGATCGGGTTCATGCATGAATTGGCTGATCGTGTAAAACACTCCTTCGCAATCGAAGACTTCTTTGGCCTGCCACTGGGCCCGCGGCAGCAAGCTGTTGACATACGAGATCCAGGGGTCGGCGAGGTCCGGATGATTGAGGGAAATGACCGACCAAAAGGGCTGCCATGAATTGTAATTAAAATGGAAATCCGCGTGCCAGGGGGTCTTGTCGGTTGCCAGCGGAGGCATGATCCCTGCCGGAAATCGTCCGCCAGGTTGGGAAATGGTCCTCGCGAAATAGAGCATCCGATACCACCAGTGTTGCAAGTCGCGGTCACCCAACTCCACACCGCTGCGTGCCCAGAACTCGCGCCAGGCCTTCTCATGTCTCGCGATCAACTGCTCCGGTGACCGCGCCGCATCGGCCATGGCTTTGGCAGCCAGCGCGATGGCGGCCGAACGCACATCTCCCGTGCTGATGTCAAATGAGGTAACCAAAGAAACCACCTTCGTGCTGCTTTCACTCGCGACCGCCACACAGTATTGCATGCCCTTGTAATCGAGGTCGCCCGGCAAGGTGACATGCAGCCACGCAACGCCGTTGGTAGTTCCGGTTTGCCCGCCACGGCCAGGCTCGATGCTCACCGGCTCCTTGGTGGTAATGAACAGAACGTTCCTATCGGCCAATACACGCAGATCAGTCTTCCCGCCGTTGCTCGAGACGATGCTGGCAACCGCACGCTGCAAATCCAAGGCCCCTTGGGCCACGGGCGACTTCCCGATACGGAGCGCCGCCGCGCACACCGGCTCTGGAAATGAATTTGCATCGTAACTTGGAGGAGCACCCTTCGAACCGGTCACCGCCCGGGTTCGGATATTCACCTTGGGCATAGGGCCATCCTTGGATGTGTCCACCCGCGCATCCCAAATATCGTTCTTGGTGATCCGGAGGTACAGGCCGCCCTCCTTCTCCCAAACAATCCCGTAAAGATCACCATTGCCAATGATGAGGCTCTCGCTTTGCCCGTCTGTCATGTCTAACACCGCTACCCCGGCATCCCGCAGCGCCTCGGGGTAAGGAATGAGCGTCGCTCCGGGAGAATCCGCGCCGCGCGCCGGCGTGCTCACCAGTAAACCTGCCACAAGAATCGCCACGCTGGCCAGTGTGGTTCTAAAATGTTCTTTCATCGTCGTATGCTGGTTGGTTATCGTTTTTGTTCTTCTCACTTTCATAATGGTGGGTATGATTGTTGATTCAGTTGTTCGATTGCTGTGCCACTTCACACACTCCCTTTTGGAGTCCATCTCCAGAGGCTTCAATCTCGATTTTGCCTGCTGTCTTCCCCGCTCGCACGACAATCTGGCACTTCCCGTTGAACAGTTTTCTTCTATAGTCACCATTCAAACAGATTTCGTCCTCGACGCTCTCCATATTCCCATTCCCAACTCCCAGAATGCTGCCATCACCGATGACCTTAAAATGGATCAAATTGGCGGCATCAGGAACCATTCGGCCCTCCTTATCCTTGACCGCGAAATTGACGATGACCGCATCCCGGCCATCGGCAGTGATGGTTCCCCTGAGCGGAGTTCCGACGATTTGATGCGGTTCCTCGGTGGTCTCAATGACTTTCTCCATCCTTCTGCCATTTCGGTAGGCGTTTGCTTTCAAGACGCCCGGCCGGTATTCCGCAATCCACTCCAAATGGCCATTACGAGGCATGACTTTGCGCCCCAGACTCGTCCCATTCAAAAACAATTCAACCGTATCGGCATTACTGTAGCAGCCGATCTTCACCTTCTGCCCTTCCCGTCCTTTCCAATTCCAGTGCGGAAATATGTATAGGACATCCTCACTGCTCCACCAGCTTTTGTAATAATAGTACCTGTCTTTCGGAAAGCCGCAAAGATCCATGCTGCCAAAATGGGAGATCACATAAGGCCATCGGGCTTCCCCACGATAGTCAAAACCCGTCCATGCAAATCCGCCCATGAACCAATCGCACTTATCCACCACCTGCCACCACCCTTCAGAGGACGTCCTGTTCTCGGTATTAAGATTGACATTATCACCTAAGAAGTAGTCATAGCCTGTAGGCGGAGCATTGGGCATTTCAGTGCCGATTTGCGGTTGTTCGGGGTGCTCCTTTTTGTATTTGGCATAGTCGCCGTTGTAGTTGAATCCCCGGACGGGAATGACTGTGCTGATTCCCTCATACGAATCGCCGCTATTGTCGCCATGGGTCACAGAGCGGGTCGGGTCCAATCTTCGCTGAATTTCCACCATTTCCCGCGCGATTCTCCGGCCACGGTCCGTTTGTTGCACGACATTCTCCTCGTTGCCGATACACCACATGAATACGGCAGGCCGATTCCTGTCCCTGAGAATCAAGTCCTCCCACTCCTTTAGGGCGGCCGGACTGGTCCCCATTTGCCGTGTCTCGGCCAGGACCAGCACCCCCAACTCATCGCACGCATCCAACAAGGCCGGAGAGTTGGCATGATGACAGCGATAGCCATTGCCCCCCATCTCTTTGATCCATTTGACGCGCTGATAGTGGATCGCGTCAGGCACGGCAATCCCAACACAGGCATGATCCTGATGGTTGGAAAAGCCCTTCACTTTCACATACTTGCCGTTGATGAAAAGACCGTCCGGCCGTGCCTCAATCACCCGTATTCCAAAA